>JAYTWE010000614.1:0-14017 GCA_043744055.1 Magnetospirillum sp. | reverse complement strand
TGGTGCGCTATTCCGGTAGCCCGCGCTCCATCATCCGCAGCACGCCGAAGAACAGCAACCAAAGCGGCCACGGGTGATCTGCTACAGCCAGACCACGAGCAGCAAGCCATAAATAGCGGAAATTCCGGGGTTGGCCTGTGGGCGATTTCAGAACTGTTTCAGCAGTCGCCGCAGATAGTCCAGTTCCAGTTGAGGGCGGGTCGGGTCACCGGAACGGCGGCGAAGCTCATCTAAAATTTCGCGGGCACGGCGGGCCTCGGACTGTCCCGGCACTTTGGTGGCGCCATCGTCGCGATGGGTTGAACCCTGAGTGGTGCGGCCGAAGGGGTCGCGGACGATGCTGGTGCCCTTGCCTTGACCCTGTGCGGCTTCCATGGCATCGGCCAGTTCGCGCGCTCCATCCTTCAGCATGCGAAGGGCGTCGCTTTGCTGTTCCGCCGCGCTCGGCCAGTCTCCCTTGCCCAGGGATTCGGCGGACCCGGCCATGGAGCGGGCGGCATCATCGAGTGACGGCGGAGCCTTGCCCAAGGCTTTACTGAGCTGGTTCAAGGCGTCTTTCAGGGCGCTTTGCGCCGTTGCCGCCCGTTTTGCCTCCGCTCGATCCGCCGCCGTGGGTTTCGAGGGGCGGGGGGGCGGATCATCTTCGGACTCCTCCGGGGATGAAGGCGGCGATTTGCGGAAGCTCTGATCCAGCAAATCCTGCTGCATACGAGAAATCTCGCGCAGTTTGCTCATGGTCCTGGCGGCGTGTTCGTCCCCGGGGGAGGCGGGATGCGATCGGCCCAGTTGCGACAACGCGTCGGAGAGTTCCGCCAGCCGCTTGCGCAGCGTGTCGTGGTCCCCGGTCGCCGCCAGATCACGCAGCGAGTCCAGCACCCCGCTCAACTTATCTTCCGCCATGGCCCCGGATGATGGCGGCCCGGATAATGGCGGCCCGGATAATGGCGGCCCGGATGATGGCGGAGTATGTTGCCCGGTCTCGGCCAGGGCGGCGAGGTAACGTTCCATGGCGGCTTCGAAATGATCCAGCAGTTCGGCGAGACGCTGGGGAGAGGCATGGGAGGTTATAGCCTGTTCCAGATCACGCCGGGCTTGTTCCAAATCATGTTCAGCCGCCGGAAGGCCGCCATCGTCCAGGCGGGTGGCGGCATTCCACATCAGGTCGCGTATTTCGGTCCGTTCGACCTGTTCGGCGCTCAGAAGTCGTCGCGCCAGAGCCAGCGTCAGAAAGACGCGCTCGTCGCCGCCAAAGACATCGGGATCGGCTAAAAGCTGCCGGATGCGTTCCGCCACGTCAGGTCCCAGGCGGGGGGCGTCACTGAACTCCTTGCGCCATAAGATTAAGGCGCGGGCGACCGGATGGCGGAAGATGCGTTCAGGAAGGGTGGTGGTCATGGTCTCGCCATGGCTTATCTGAGCGGCTCCATCCTCGGCATGGGGGATCAGACGAACCGCCTGACCGGCCCAGTCATGGGCGGCTAGATCGAGGCGGCTGGGAAAGGCGGCATGGCGAGGTTTGTTCCCCGGCAAGGTCAGCGGAATGGTTATCTGCTCTGCCGAAAGGGGGGCCTGGGGTTGAATCTCCAGCCAGGCTTTAACGAGACCGTAATCGTCTGACGCTTCCACTTTCACCTGAAGCCGTCCGCGATCATCGGACTCAGGCTGCCCGGTCAGGGCGATGACCGGCGGGGAATCGGGGACCACCATCACCGGCCAGGACGCTATCGTGAGCCAGCCTTGCTTGATCGCCACGGAGGATCCCGAGGTGATTTTTGCATTGCCTCTTTGTGCTTTGGTCTCATCACGCAAGAGCGGCGTGGCATCCTCGCCAAGCATCAGAGTGGCCGAGCCGAAACCGCCGATGATCACGGCGTTCACCATGCTGTCCCTGGGGATGGAGAGCGAAGAGCTGGTCCCTGGGCGCAGCATCATGACCGCAAGTCCGGTATAGGGCGGTGGCGTGACCCATACGTCCAGGGTCGATGGCCCCAGGTTGGGAAGATTTAGTGCCGGGTTCAGGAACCGCCCGAAACGGTCCCGCCAGTCGGTCGAGCCTCCGGCGGCGGCGATCACCAGCAGCAAAAGGGCGGCGAAGCGGAGGCCGAAAGGGTCGTGTTTGGCCATGACGGGCCGAGGCCAGCCGGGAGTCAGGCCCTGGGCCAGTTTCTCCATGCGCTGGCGATGGGCCTCCCACAATTGGGGATCGCCCGCCGCCATGGAATCCTCCAGGGCGGCCAGGGGGCGGTGGGAGATGCCGGAATCTTGCTCCAGCCGACGGGCGGTCTCGGAATCAGAAGGGCGGGGCAGCCGTCGCAAATGCCCCGCCATAAGAGCAAAAGCAAGGGTGAGGACGGCCAAGAGGGCGCCGTGCATCCAGCCGGGCAGCAGAACCGCCACGTCCAGCAAGGCCAATGTCGTGGTCAGGGCCAGCAGCGACAGGGCGGCGGTTATGGCCGGAGCCGCTTTTTCCCACCACAACGCCAGCCGGGCAAGGCGCAACCGGCTGGCAAGTGGCGTTATGGTCATGTCTTAATACTCCGTCGCCTTGAAAATCCGAGAGTTCCTCGGAAAAGAATATGGGCTCCGCCCTTCGTTCTTTCGGGCTCTCAAGGCGACGGGATATAACTCAGAACCAGTTGGGCAGACTTTCCAGCGCCAACATGTCTTCATAGCTGGGCCGGGCGCGCACGACGGCATAGGCATCGTCCTTCACCAGAATCTCGGGGATCAGCGGCCGCGAGTTATAGGTGGAGGACATGGCCGCGCCATAGGCTCCGGCGGTGCCGAACGCCAGAAGATCGCCCGCCTTCATGGGGGGAAGGCGGCGCTGTTTGGCGAAGGTGTCGCCGCTTTCACAGATGGGACCGACCACGTCGACTTCCACCAGCTCCTCGCCGGGGCGGGGTTGATGCACCGGGAAGATGGCGTGATAGGCGTCGTACAAAGCCGGACGCATCAGATCGTTCATGGCGGCATCGACGATCAGGAAGGTGCGGGTTTCTCCCTCCTTCACATGGATGACGCGAGAGACCAAGATACCGGCATTACCCACCAGCAAACGACCGGGTTCCACGACGATACTGCATCCCAGGTCGCCCAGGATGGAGGCCATCAGCTCGGCATAGGCGACGGGGCTGGGCGGAGTCTCGTTGTCATAGGGCACGCCAAGACCGCCCCCCATATCCAGGCGACGGATGTCGATGCCGTCGGCCCGCAACACGGCCACCAGTTCTCGCACCCGCAGGAAGGCCTCGCGGAACGGGTCCAGCTCGGTCAGCTGCGAACCGATGTGACAGGCGATTCCCACCACGTCGATTCCGGGCAGCGACTTGGCCAGCCCATAGACTTCGCGGGCACGGGTCCATTCGATGCCGAACTTATTTTCTTTTTTGCCGGTGGTGATCTTGGCATGGGTGCCCGCATCCACATCGGGATTGACCCGGATGGAGATGGGCATGCGGATACCATGGGCCGAAGCGATTTCGGACAGCAGACGCAATTCCGGCTCGGATTCCACATTGATCTGGAAGATGCCCTTGGCCACGGCGAATTCCAGTTCGCGGCGGGTTTTGCCCACGCCGGAAAATACGATGCGGTCGGCGGGAACGCCTCCGGCCAGGGCTTGGCGCAACTCGCCCTCGCTGACCACGTCGGCTCCGGCGCCCAATTCGGCGAAGGTGCGGATCACGGCGATATTGGGATTGGCTTTGCAGGCGAAGCAGATGGTGGCGTCCAGACCTGCGGCCTTCAGGGCATTGGCGAAGACGGTGTAATGGCGCGTCAAGGTGCCGGTGGAATAGCAATAGAAGGGAGTTCCCACTTCGCGGGCAATGCGCGAAATGGCGACTTCCTCGGCGTAAAGCTCGCCATCCATGAATTCAAAGTGGTTCATTGTGTCTGGCCCGATTCGGCTGCGGGGGGCTTGATATTGGTGGGCGGCGCGGTGATGCGAGGCTGCGGCGGCTGGAAATCGCGCGAGCTGGCGGGCGGCTCGGACTTTTTCTTGGCGGATTCTGGCATCGGCGTATAGGGATAGGTGCGCGGATAGACTGGGTTGTCGGGCTCTTCCGGGTTGCCTTTTCTACCGCAGGCGGTCAGCGGAATTGCCATCAGCGTTATCAGGCCGAGGATCAGCACTTTGCGAATCATGCCTTCTTATCCTTTAGCGTGGCGCGGGCCGCGGTCACGGCTTGCTTGACTCGTTCGGGCGCGGTGCCGCCAAAGCTGGTCCGGCTGGACCGAGGAATCCACCGTCAGCACGGCGCGGGCTTCTTCGGTGATTCCGGGCTCGATGGTCTGCATTTCAGCCAGGGAGAGGTCTTCCAGCCCGACACCTTTGTCCTCGGCCAGCTTGACCAGGGAACCCGCCACGTGATGGGCGCGGCGGAACGGCATCTTTAAGGCGCGCACGCACCAGTCGGCGATATCGGTGGCGGTGGTGAAGCCCGCTCCTGCCGCATTGCGCAGCACATCGGTATTGACGGTCATGTCGCCGATCATGCCGGTCATGGCGGCGATGGCCAGTTCCATTGTGTCGGCGGCTTCGAACACAGGCTCCTTATCGTCTTGCATGTCCTTGGAATAGGCCAGCGGCAACCCCTTCATGACGATCAGCAAGGCATTCAGATCACCGATAACCCGACCGGTCTTGGCACGGACCAGCTCGGCGGCATCGGGATTACGCTTTTGCGGCATGATGGACGAGCCGGTGGTGAAGCCGTCGGATAGTCGGACGAAACGGAACTGGGCGCTGGTCCAGATCACCAGTTCCTCCGCCAGCCGTGATAGATGCACGGCGCAGATGGCGCAGGTGGACAGGAATTCCAAGGCGAAGTCGCGGTCGGATACGCCGTCCAGGGAATTGCGCATGGGGGCGTCAAAGCCCAATTCCGTTGCGGTGAAATGGCGGTCGATGGGGAATGAGGTTCCGGCCAGCGCCGCCGAGCCCAGCGGACTTTCATTCAACCGCTTGCGGGCATCGGTCAGGCGCGAGCGGTCACGACCGATCATTTCCACATAAGCCATCATGTGGTGGCCGAACGTAACCGGCTGGGCCGCTTGCAGATGAGTGAAGCCGGGCATTACCGTGGCGGCGTGCTCCTCGGCCCGGTTCAGCAGGGCTTCCACCAAGCCTTTCAGCGCTAGGTCCATGCCATCCATGGCATCACGGACCCATAGGCGGAAATCGGTGGCCACCTGGTCATTGCGTGAGCGTGCGGTATGCAGCCGTCCGGCCGCTTCTCCGATCAGTGTCGCCAGCCGGGATTCCACATTCATGTGGATATCTTCCAATGCGGCGCTGAAGGGGAAGTTGCCAGCCTCGATCTCGGCTAGAACCGTATCCAGACCGGCCAAGATGGCTTCGCCATCGGCCTGGGTCAGGATGTCTTGGCGCACCAGCATGCGGCAATGGGCTTTGGAGCCTTGGATATCTTGGGCATAAAGCCGCTTGTCGAAGTCGATGGAAGCGTTGATCCGCTGCATGATGGCGGCGGGGCCTCCGGCGAAACGCCCTCCCCACATGGCGGAAGCGGCGGCTTTTGATGTGTTATCGCTCATGAAAACCAGTCGTAATGCGAATGAATTGAAATTTGGCTCATAGTAGGTTCAACCTACACTCTTCGGGCTTCGCCCGGAAGCGGGACTGGAAAATATTGAAGCGGAGATCATAGAGTATGCCAATCCTTTGGCGCGACCAGATGAATGTGGGCATCTCGGAGGTGGACGAGGACCACAAGCACCTCATCGGGATCATCAATGATTTTGAAGGCGCGGCCCGCCGTGGCGCGGGGCAGGTGGATGAGGGCAATATGCGCTCTATCCTCCGGCGATTGCAGCATTATGCCCGCGATCATTTCTCTCGCGAGGAGAAAATGCAAGAAGCGGCTGGCTATGACGGGGTGGCCGAAAATAAAATCCAGCATGCGCTGCTGTTGCGCTCCTTGAACGATTTCATCCTCATGTTCATGGAGGGAAAGCTGGGCGCGACCACCGAGGCCACCGAGAAGATGAACGCATTCTTAAAGCGCTGGCTGGTGGATCATATCTTGAAAACCGATCTCAAGATGCGCGGCAAGATCACTCCGGCCAGCCCGTGACCAAGACGTGCCTGTGTAAAGCGCTCTAATATACTCTGTCGCCGTAAAAGCCCGCATTCTCTCTCGTGTCTATACAAACATAAAGCCCCCTCGGCCCAACGACCAAGGGGGCTTTATATCTGTATTGGGCCTATTCGCCGGTGGCGATGCGATCCACCAGTTGCTTCACCGTGGGAATGAAGCCATTGGCGTAGAAGGGGTCCTGGCCGAAGCGATAGGCATTGTGGCCCGCGAACATCAGTTCGTGTTCCACATCGCCGCCGTGGCCGATGTTCTGAAGGGTCTTTTGGATGCAAAAGCTGCGGGGATCGGCCTTCTTGCCGTTGGTCCCGGCTTCATTTTGCGCCCAGTTGGAGAACATGCACTGGGACAGGCAGCCCATGCAGGCCACCTGATCAATGCGGATTTCCTCGGCCCTGTTGGCGTCAACGAAGATCAGGGTCGAATCTGGGGTGCGCAAAGCCTCGGTGAATCCTTCGGCCATCCAGCCCAGTGCCCGGTCGCGGTCATGGGGGGTGACCCAGACGATGCGCTTGCGCGCGCCGATGGGCAGTTCGGCCTCGTGATCGCCGACGCATTCGCTGGAATAGGGGATCTGATGGTCGATGCGCTGGCACAGCTCGTTGATGAAGCCGTTTTTCACCGCTGATGAATAAAAGCCGGTGGGGCTGAAATGGTGCAGCAGGACATCATTGGGCTTCAAGGTCAGCAGACGGTGCTTCCAGGCGTCGGAGATGGGGCTTTCCTTGGTCAGCAAGGGACGGGTGCCGTACTGGAAGGCGATGGGGCCAAGCTCGGGATTGCCGATCCAGTCCTCCCATTCCTTCAGCCACCATACACCGCCAGCCATGAAGATGGGGGTCTGGTTCAGGCCGCATTCATTCATGACGGCGCGCAGCTCGTGCACGCGGCCATAGGGGGGTTCCGGCTTTTTGGGGTCCTCGCTGTTGGACAGGCCGTTATGGCCGCCCGCCAGCCAGGGGTCTTCATAAACCACGCCGCCCAGCAGTTGACCGTATTTGTGATAGGCACGCTTCCACAGGGCGCGGAAGGCGCGGGCGGAGGAAACGATGGGGTAGTAATAGACGCCATAACGGGCCGCGATCTCGGCGACCTTATAGGGCATGCCCGCGCCGCAGGTGACGCCATGGATCAGGCCCTTGGAGCCCTCCAGCACACCTTCGAGGATTTCCTCGGCTCCGCCCATCTCCCACAAGACATTCATGTGGATACGGCCATTGCCGCCAGAGATCTCATGAGCGATACGGGCCTGGGCGATACCGCCCTTGATACCATAGGCGATCAGCTCGTGATGTTTCTCGGTGCGGGTCTTGCCGTAATAGACCATGTCGATGCGGTTGCCATTCTCGTCATAGAGATCGGCATTGACGCCCGAGAACGTGGCGACGCCGCCAGCTGCCGCCCAGGCGCCAGAGCTCTCGCCGTTGGAGACATTGATTCCCTTGCCGCCTTCGACGATGGGGAGGACTTCACGACCGGAAATGAGAATGGGATCGAGCGGTTTCAAGGCGACGATCACTCCTTAAAGGCAGACGAGAGAGGCAAGACGGGAGTTTATATAGTCCCGAATGAAACGCGTCACCAGTGACGTTACGGAATCATGACGAATGAGGCAAATCAGTAAAGATAGAGCTTACGCCCATCTGCCATAACTGCCTTTGCAGGTGCAGGTCGTTAACGGTATATGCGGATACCAATAGCCCGGATGATAGGGCTTCGGCAACCTGTCCCGACTCCAATTCCCGATGATTGGCATGAATACATCTGCAATCATATGATTGGGTGGCGTTTTTCCAGTCGGCGGGAATGCGATCCACCAGCAAAGCGCGTGGCCAGTCGGGGGCTATTTCTTGTGCTACGCTTAGGCAGTCCCTGGTGAAACTGGAAATCAGCGGTGCGGGCTGAGTGGCGGGCCACAGGCTTTGGGCTTGGCCAAGGGCGATGCGGGCGGTTTGGATTTCGCGACCGCAATCGGGCTTGATCTCCAGATTGACCATCAGCCCCAAATCCAGGCAGAGAGCCAGAACCTCGTCCAGGGTCGGAATGGTTTCGCCGGCGAATCGGGGGGAGAACCACGCTCCCGCATCCAGGCGTTTTAATTGCGCCAGAGTCTGCGCGGCCAAAGCGCCTCGGCCGGTACTGGTCCGGTCCAAAGTGTCATCGTGGAATACAACGGGCTGGTTATCAGCACTGAGGCGGACATCGAATTCCACCATCTTGGCCCCCAGCCCGGCGGCTTGACGGAATGAGGCCAGGGTGTTTTCCGGGGCAAGTCCAGCGGCCCCGCGATGACCGATGATCGGCGGGAAGGTCATCGCAGCCACGGACCTTATGGCTTTGCGAGCAGGGCGCGAACCCGTTCCGTTACCGTTTCAATGCTGATGGCTTTCATGCACAGAGCATCGTCACACGATGATTTTCGGTGGTTGAGGGCGGAGACGCAGGGCGAGCAGCCCAAGGCGGCATAGATGAATTCGGCATTGGGGTTAAGCGCCCCATAGAGCGACGGTGTCTCGGGTCCGAACAAGACGATGGTCTTCATCCCGGTGGGTGAGGCGAAGTGGGCCGGGCCGCTGTCATTGGTCACCATGACATCGGCCAGGGTGTACAAGGACACCAGATCCTCCATACGGGTAAAACCGGCCAGATTGACGATTCGTTCGCTGGCGCAGGCATCGCACAGTCGTTGAGCCTCGGCCTTTTCTCCTGAGGTGCCGGTTATCATCACCGCGACCTGATCGTCTTCAAGCAGTCGTCGCGCCACTTCGGTAAAGCGATCCGCGGGCCAACGCCGCAGCGGCATCAGCTCGCTGGAATTGGGGTTGAGCAGCACCCATTTCTGGGTGCGGTCCAAAACGGGATAGGCCGCAACCAGGCGGGCGCGGAAGGCGTCTTGCGTCGCTTGCGGCGGAACGACAGGGTCAAGCCGGATCTCTTCGTCGGAGAAGGCGACCTTGGTATGAGGAACGGTGCCCGCAGGTTCGGCCAGGGCATGGACCAGGGACAAGAAGCACTTGGCCACATGGCGGTGCGGATTGAAAATGACTCGGTGAGTCAGCAGCTCGCCGCGATAGAGGCCCTCACCGTGGTAGTTATGGAACCCCACCCGGTTGGGCGCGCCGCTAAAGAAGGTTAGCAGGGCGGCAAAGCGGGAGAACATCTCCATGTCGATGGTGGCGAACAGGTTAAGCCGACGCATGGCCAAGATGGCGCGCACCGTGTCCATGGTCAGGCTCACCATGGTGTCGGCGCGGATGGTCAGGGTGTTTTCCGGCCGGATCGTGCCGGTGATATCCAGGCTGGGACGGTTCTTATGGAAAATCAGGAAGTGCAGCCGAGCATCTGGGAACAGGCTTTGCGCCCGTTTAAAGGCGGAATCGGCGATGACGGCGCTGCCCATTTCCGACAGCTCGATAAAAAGAATGTCGCGACCGTTCCGCACCGGCTCTGGCCGGATCAGCCGCCACAGGCGATGGGCAAGGGTAACCAGGGCACAGAGAGGAACTCCGACCCAGAAGTCGATCTGGCGCATTCTATCGACGTTCACTTTCGCCCCCGTGCCTGACTTTTTCGTTTAATCTTCAAACGTGCCTTGGCGATAACCCTCGCCAAGCCAGATTTCATAGTGGTCGATTACCCGTCCGCCCCAGCTCCGGTTAAGACTCGCGACCAGGCTGATCTTCGTGAAGTAGTTCGACGCATCTTCCACACCTCGGACGCTGGTGCGGCTGACGAACAAGCCGTTCTTGCCCTTCAGCCGCGCAACGTCATGGGCATCATACGAGGGAATTCGTGGAATGCCAGCCGAACCGGTCAGATAGACTTTCGGATGATCTGGGAGGTAATAGCTGAGAAGGCCGCTCAGTTCATGCTTTTGCACGAAGACGAAGGAATCTGGATGGGCCTTGCGCTGCTGCTCCACCGCCTCTGCCACTTTATCCCAGCCGCCCAGGCGGGACAGGGGGTCGATCTTGGCCGGGATCGGCAGCAAGGCTGTCGCCATCTGAAAATAGGCCGCAGACACCATGACCACCCCAAGGGCCGGAGCGGCAACAAACAGCCAAGACAGCCCAGGATTTCGGTGCGACAGCATTTTCCAGCCGCCGATGGCCGCGATGATCCCTCCCAGATAGGCGGGACCGGCCCAGTGAGGCTGAACCAATCCGCCCAGGCTGTGCTTGATGAAGAAGGCAAGAACCGGGGCCGAGGTCGCGCCCAGCACGAACCATTCCGGTCGGTTGCTTCGCCACCCCGCCCACAGCGCCCATCCCATGCCCCAGAGGCAGAAGGCCAGGATCAGGGGAGTCATCACGCCGATTTGGGTTCCGGTGAAGGTGCCCAGACTTTTCAGCGGATTGGAGATGGGGGTGTCGAAGGAATGGGCCAGCTGCTTCTTGAACGACATCCAGTCATTCATCAAATTCCAGACCAGAACCGGGGCGGTACAGGCGGTCGCCAGTAAAATAGCGGCATAGAAATGGGGGCGTTTCAGCCATGCCCGGCCCTGCGGAAACAACACGAATACCGCCAACACTCCCGGCGCGATCAACACCATGGTGTATTTGCTGGTGAAGCCCAAGCCCAGGGCGGCTCCCAGAACATAGATCCAGGCGGCATGACCGGTTCGCAGCAGCCGGATCAACGCCCATAGGCTGGTGGACCAGAACACCAGCAGCGGGGCATCGGGGGTGGCAGTCACCCCGGCGGCTCCGAATAAAATGGTGGAATTCAGCCATAAGACGGCCCATAGCCCGGTCCGAGCGTCGTCAAAAGCAGTTTTCGCGGAATCATAAATCAGCAGACTGACCACGGCGGACGACAACACCGTGGGCAGCCGAATGGCCAGTTCGGAGGTTCCGAACGCCCAGGTGGACGCCGCCATTCCCCACGCCATCATGCCGGGATGGTCGAAATAGGACAATTGAAGGCGGCGCGACCAAAGCCAGTAATAGGCCTCGTCGCCCGACAGCAAGCCCGAACCGGCGACGTAAAGCCTTACCAGCGTCACCACCAGGATAATTCCGGCGAGAATCAGGGCGGGAGAGTGGCGCATGAACGTAAATTCAGGCGTCTGGTTTGACGCGATGGTCAAGGACAAGCCTCCAGACCGCTAGATTATGGGCGCCCGGCAATAGCACGAAACCCATCGTCATGCCAGATAGCTCGGTTGCCGCCACAGGCACGTTTTTCGGCCATGCATTTCCTCTGCTCCAACCGTGGACCCCCGCTTTCGCGGGGGTGACGAGAAATAGAGAGGATGATATCCCTTCACCCGATTGCCCCGGTTGCCGAGAGATTCGCCTCCGGCTATATGAAGAGAATCATTTGGGGAGAAACGCATATGACCCGCTTTCATCGCGCCAGGATGTTGTCCGTGGCTGTCATCCTTTGTGCCGGGCTGACCGCTTGTGGCGGCGAGCCATCGGATTCCGATATGAAGTCTGCAATAGAGCAGACCTTCGGCAAGATGAACGAGGAGCTGAGCTCCGTCGGCAAGCTGATCGGTAAGGACCTGACCGCCAAGGTCAAGGCGTTCAAGAAGCTGGGTTGCGCCAAGGCGGAAGGCAATCCGGGCTATCGCTGCGACTTTGAAATGACCGTGGACGGCCCCCTGGGCGAGAAGACCGAAAAGGCCTCTGGCCGCTTCATCAAGGGCGACAAGGCCTGGTCCGTCCTGGATAAGTAGTTTTAGTTTCGCAAGGCCTTGCGGGTTAGCTGGATACGCAACTCATCGGGCAATTGTTCCAGAAGGCGGAGCAGGGCGCCGACTCCGATGGGAACCCGCGAGCGGCCGTCGGCCCATCGCCATACGGTGGTGGGGGCGGGCTGCTGTTCACCCAGATCATCGAGCAAACGCGCCAAAGCCGCCTGGGACAATCCAAGACGGTGCAAGGTTTCCGTAAACTCTTCTTCGGTCATGGCTTCTCTCACCCCACGGCTACGGGTCATTTGCCGAGCAAGGTCCCGTCTAATGGGAGAAATGCATGGGGGTGGAGCTTCTGTCAACCTTGGACATAATCCCTAAGTATTTTAACCTACGTTCGGCTAGGTTCTCGTCACCGATTAGGCGTAGGTATTTTGGAAACCTACATGTAAAGGGCTATGTCACTGCTTCTTCAGAGCCATTTCGGAGAGAGGGTGGTGCTGCGTTACCAGTTTAATTCTCTGCTCGTCTTGGATATGGGTGTAGATCTCGGTGGTGGCGATATCGGCATGGCCAAGCATCATTTGGACGCTGCGAAGATCGGCTCCTCCCGCAAGAAGGTGGCTGGCGAAGGAGTGGCGCAACACATGGGGCGACACCCGCGCCAGGTCGATTTCGGCCTTGAAGGTCACCCGGCCCAACATCTTGGCGAAGCCCGATCGGGTCAGGTGACCGCTGGTCCCGTGCGAGGGGAACAGCCAGCGCGACGGCTTGTCCTTGGGCTGGACGGCGTCGCTGATGGAACGCCAAGCTAAGAGAGCGGCACGGGCCGGTGGCGACAGGGGCACCATACGCTCTTTCTCTCCTTTGCCGCGCACCACCAGTACGGAAGGGTCGCGAGCCACGGAGGAAGCGGGCAGTGATACCAGCTCCGAGACCCGCATTCCGGTGGCGTAAAGGGTCTCCAGCAGGGCGGTCATCAGTATCCCGGCCTCATCCTTGAAGGCTTTGGCGGCATTCAGCAGGGCCGTCACCTCTTCTTGGTTCAGATATTTGGGCAGCGGGCGGCCCAGCCGGGGGGAATCCACATTGGCGGTGGGATCGTCGGTGCGCAGTCCCTCGGCGAATAAGAATTGATAGAACTGGCGGATGCAGGACAGGCGGCGGGCTTGGGTCCGGGCCGCCATTCCCTGTGCGGCCTGATGGGCCAACCACGCGCGTATCGCCTTGGTATCCGCCTTTAGCGGATTGCCGAGAAAGGCTTGAAGGTCGTCCAGGTCACGGTGATAGGCTTCAATTGTGTTGGCCGCCGCGCCTCGTTCGGCGGCCAACATTTCCAGAAAGGAATCAATGTGGCGGAACATTATTTCTCTCTGCCGCTCGCTCCACAATCACTGATGGCCTTACCCAGTTCCTTGCAGATCAACTTGCTGCCCGCCATGTCCTTGGCCGGGGCGAACAGGCGGATGAATTTACCTTTATTCTTCAGGTCCACAGCACGGGTCACCGGCTGTAATGTTTTCAAACTGGCCGATTGAGCCGCCAGAATACCCCAACCCTTCTTGGCCCAGGCTTCGGTCTTGTATGATGCCAGATAGACCAAGGTCGGCGGGGCCGCAGCCATCTGGGGCTCTGGCATGGTCGGCGGTGGAGCGGCGGCATGGGCATCCGCCATGTGGGCACCCGCCATGGGAGGAGGCGCCAGGGCCATGGGCGCTTCCGGGACCATGGGGGCAGGGTTGGCCGCCAGCTTTTCGCCATGCTCCAGGCGGAGCAGCCAGGGACCGAAACGGGTCAGCATACTGCCATCGGCCAAGACGGCGTAAGTGGCGAAGGGTGAACCGGCGCAGTCCACGGTCAACACTCCGACCTCTGAAGCCAGGGATTGAGGGGCGGGAACTCCCGCCCCCATCACCGTACTCAGAACTGCCTTGGAATCGCGGTAGCTGGGCCAGGGACAGGCCCGCCCAGCGGCGTCGCCAGCCATGCCCGCATCCATGCGCACCATCTGGCCGCGCGGAGCGGATGCCGTGTCGGTCACCGCCCCGGCTGGGAAAGCGTCGGTGACGATCCAGGTCCCCCCGAAGGGAGTGGCCCCCATGGATTGCGGTTCGGAAGCGCAGGCGGATAGCAGAACCGCCGTTGCGGCCGCGACGCTTGTGCGCCAGGGACAGAGTTTCGTCATGGACGGCCTCACATCACGTCAAGCAGCAGCTTGCGGCGGTTGAGCGGCAGGACCGGCCGCGCATTGTTG
>JAYTWE010000613.1:0-2608 GCA_043744055.1 Magnetospirillum sp. | reverse complement strand
AAAGTGGCGTCGAGGTTAGGTCGGTTCTGGAACACCGCGAAACCGCTTTGATACAGGAACACCGGCAGACCTTCGGTCTTGGTCAGCCGCGTGACAGGGAACGAGGCGGCAACCGTTGTCAGTTGCGGTTCGGAATAGAAGCCGCCGACCGTTTCGCCACTGGTCAGCGAGGTGGTGAAATCGGTGTCGGTCACGGCAATCCGGCCGATATTGCCGGACTCGGCAAGCTTTTTCATCAAGGCCCAGCCGGGGTCCATGTTGTTTTCATTGCCGCCCGCGTGCAGGGCCAAAGCCACGATTTGCAGCATCATGCTTTGAGTAGGGCCGGGCCAGCACAGCTTGCCTTTCAGGCTGGGGTCAAACAGGTCTTCAATGGTCTTGATCTGGACCGGGCTGATGTCAGACCGGTAGGCAAAATAGATACCGCCGACGGCGCGCGGCACGGCCATCCACTGACCCTTGGCATTCTTGACGATGATCTTTTCGGGGATATCCGCGAGGTTAGGCACCATGTCGACTGTCACCGGCACCAGCCAATCTTCTTTCAGCATGCCGTTGAACGAACCTTCCCATCCTGCGACATAGTCGTATTCCGCTTTCGGCCAAGTAGCCTTGATCTTTGGTAGGATCGCGCCCGAGCCGCCTTGGTGCAAGACCCAGTTGACAGTGACCTTGTCCTGCTTGGCCGCAATCAGTTTCATCGCATCCACCACGCCACCTCCCCACTCGACGCAGGTCAGTTCGGGGACATCGGCCGCGCGGCTCATGAAGCCAATCGAGCTTGCTGCAAATGTGGCGGCGGCGGTTTGCAGAGCTTGCCTTCTGGTCATTGACGTCATTTCAGTCTCCTGTTGAGAAGGATTTGCTTAAGGTGCATCCGCAGCCATTTCCCGTGCGGAGGGGTGTGCGGAAGGTCGCAGCCCAACCCGCGCCGAACCATATCGAAGTGCCAAAGCGTAGTTGCTGGTGCATCAATGTATGCCGCGCGCCGAGTAAATTGGTCCTTTGTTGCGCAGCGCGCTCGCGCCGCGCAAAGCGTGTGGTCCGACGAGGCCTATTCGAGCTGGATAAAATATTGCTACCAGCCGTTTTTCCGAAGCGCATCGGCCAGTTTTGAAGGGTCGCGGATTTCGATCAGGGTGGGGACGTCGCGCAGGACGGATGCAGCCAACGCACCTTTGAAGCTGGCAATGTCATCAGGCGCTTCAGCATTGCATCCCATGGCCTTGCCCAAGGCGACGAAATCCGGTGCATAGATGTCAACGCCGATCTGGGGGATGCCACGCTCTGCCATCATGGATTTGATCTCGCCATAGCTTGCATTGTTCCAGATTAAGATGGCAGAGGCGATCCTCGCTTCGACCGCTGAGGCAAGCTCCGCCAGCGAAAATTGCAGGCCACCGTCACCGATCAGGCAGACGGACGGGCGGTCCGGGGCGCCGAGTTTGGCACCAAGAGCCGCGGGAAGGCCGTAGCCCAAGGTGCCGTAGCCGGTGCTGGAGTTGAAATAGGACCTTGGGCGGCTGGCTTGATGGAATTGATTGGCTGCATAGACCGGCTCGGTCTGGTCCCCGGCGATTATGGCGTCAGGGAATACCTCGACAATCGCGGCGATCAGACCGCGATGGGTCTGGCAGGCAGGCCACAAGCTGGCGTCGATCCGATCACGCAGCACCCTTGCCCGTGATGGGCCGTCATCCCCGAAGGCTGCACCTGCCATGCGCAAGGCGGACAAGAGGGGGACGCATGCAAGTCTGGCGTCCGAGACGATTCCCAAAGCAGCAGGAACCGAGGTGGTCAGTTGCAGCGGATCAATGTCGATGCGGATCAGACTGCCGTTGATCTGCAACGGATGCGGTTCGGGATACATCTCGGTCTCGCCAAACTCGGTGCCCACGGCGAGGATCACATCGCAGGCGGCTATCTCCTCGCGCATGGCTGCAAGCCCAAGGTTGCCGGACATGATCAGGGGATGGCCCGCAGGCAGAATGCCCTTGCCGTTGATTGTCATGAACAGGGGTGCGTTCAGATGCTCGGCTATTGCGCGGAGTTCAGGGGCGGCATCGACAGCGCCACCACCTGCCACGACCATCGGGTGCCGGGCGTTTGACAACAAGCCTGCGGCGGTGGCGATGGCTGTGGGCGAAGGGCCGGGTTTGGTGGGCAAAGACCATGGCAGGAACGGCCCATCCCCCATCTCTGCCACTATCACATCCAGCGGAATTTCAATATGCACTGGTCGCGGGCGTTGGCTGCCGAATACGGCGAAAGCGCAGGCGAGGATGCCGGGCAGTTGGGCTGGGTCCAGGAGCGTATGGCTGAACGCGGCAACCCCGGACACCAGGTGTTGCTGCGAGCGCAACTCGTGCAGGCGGCCCTGCTGCATGCCCAACTGATCGCGCGCGTTGACAGCGGAAATCACCAGCATCGGCACAGAATCTGCGAAAGCCTGCCCCATCGCAGTGGCGATGTTGGTCATGCCGGGACCGGTGACGATGAAACACACACCCGGCTTACCCGTGACCCGCGCAAAGCCATCGGCCATAAAGCCCGCACCCTGTTCATGGCGGGGCGTGATGTGGCGGATTTGAGTGGCGGGCAGGCCGCG
>JAYTWE010000612.1:0-3363 GCA_043744055.1 Magnetospirillum sp. | reverse complement strand
TCAACGCCCAGCCACTGTTCCAGGCGAAGGGCGGTATCGGCGGTCATAGCCCGGCGACCGGAGATGATCTGATAGAGGCGGTTGGAAGGAATGTGGAGTTCACGCGCCAATTCCGCCGCCGTTATGTCAAGTTCGGCCAATTCATCGGCCAGAATAGTGCCGGGGTGAATGGGGTAAACAGGCCGCTGTTCGGTCATGATATCGCCTCGGCTAATGATAATCGGTGATCTCGATATTGAACGGTTTGTCGTGATTATCCGGCCATTCGAAGCACACCCGCCATTGTAGATTGATCCGGATGCTGAACTGCCCCTTCCGTTGGCCTTCCAGCGCCTCGAAATGGTTGCTCGGCAACAGCATCAGGCCATTGCGGGAAACGGCTTCCTGTAGGATCACCAGACGCTTCTTCGCCTGGATTTCAAAAGCCTGGAACTCCTTCACCCGCTCACCCGCCGCGAAACGGGTGGTGCGTTTGTCCCGATAAAGCGGCTTCGGTCGCTGATCGTCGTCCATCATACCGTCAGCATGGTGCTGAGTGACGCGCTACGTCAAGCGTCTATTCCGCTCGCCTGACATATCCCATCCCCCCAACATAAGGAAACTCTGCCATGACGGATTCAGATTCCGATCTCGGGCGATTGCAGGTTATCGACCTGGACGCCGGAGACATTTTCAGCGGCCAAGCCTCTGGCCGCATGATCAAGGGCTTCGCGGCTCCCTGTTGCCATACGCCCGCCATCGAGCCCGACTATCTGTTCCACGAGTCCATGCGGGAGCTGGTGGTCTGGTTCATGAACCCGTCCGACCCGCTCTATGTGTTCGGGCCGACCGGCGCTGGCAAATCCAGCCTGATCCGTCAAGTGGCGGCCAAGCTGAATTACCCGGTGTTCGACATCACTGGCCATGGTCGGCTGGAGTTTACCGATCTCGCGGGCCATTTGACCGTGGAGACCGGGAGTATGCGGTTCCAGTATGGCCCGCTGGCCATGGCGATGAAGTTCGGTGGGCTGTTCCTGCTGAACGAACTGGATCTGCTCGATCCGGCCACCGCCGCTGGATTGAATGGCGTGCTGGACGGCGCGCCGCTTTGCCTACCAGAGAATGGCGGCGAAGTGATCCCGCCGCACCCGATGTTCCGATTCGTCGCCACCGCCAACACCAATGGCGGCTCCGATGATTCGGGTCTGTATCAGGGCACCCTGCGTCAGAACCTCGCCTTTATGGACCGCTTCTGGCTGTGCGAGGTGGGCTATCCCGAAACGGAGGCTGAAGCCAAGCTGCTGGAACGGCTGGCTCCTTCACTACCGGAGACCCTGCGCTGCACCATGGTGGATTATGCCAATCAGGTGCGGCGGCTGTTCATCGGCGAAGGTGACAACCAGCAGCCGGGCGAGACCATCGAAGTCACCTTTTCCACCCGCACCCTGATCCGCTGGGCCAATCTGACCCTGCGGTTTCAGCCTTTGGCCCGCCAAGGGGTGCAGCCGGTAATTCATGCCCTGGATCGTGCTCTCGGCTTTCGCGCCTCCCGCAGTACCCGTGCCCTGCTCCATGAGCTGGGGCAGCGGATGTTTATGCCTCCGGTGGGGTAAGGGACTCGTCCCTTACCGATCCCATTCCTATTCACCCCATAGCGGGAGTCGGCAACGGCTCCCGTTTTTCATTGTCTGAAGGAGAACCATCATGGTGACCGATATCACGGTGCTGAAGCAACTCACCGCCATCCGGTTGGACGTCAATATCTGGTCGGCCCGCAAGAAGCTGACTCCCACCGACTTTGTGACGCCTGATCTGCCGCCGGAACATCTGGCCTCGCTGGGCAGCAAGAAAGTCTGCAACCCGGAAGACCTTCGGGTGTTCGCCACCCTGAAGGCTCGGGCCATCGCCTTGCTGGATCGGCATGGCGTGCGTTTTCTCGGTGGCTGGGTCATTCCCGAAACCGCGACCAGGATGGTGATCGACTCCCTGGAGATCATCGGGGGTGATTTCACTGCCGCCAAGGATGCCTTTCTGGGCCGTTATGACGACGCGATCCGCGATTGGATCGGTCAGAATCCTGGCTGGGAGAAGCTGATCGCCGGTTCCCAGGTCGGTATCGATACGGTTCGGGCTCGTCTCGGCTTCGCATGGCAGATGTTCCGCATCGTTCCGCCCAAGAAGATGGGCAAGACCGAGGCTGAGCGTCCGCTGCTGGATGCGGTCGCCAGCCTGGGACGTACTCTGTTCGGCGAAGTCGCCAAGGTCGCCGACGAGGCCTGGCACAAGAGCTTCGCGGGCAAGGTGGAGGTGTCGTGCAAGGCGCTGTCTCCGCTCAAGGCGTTGCGTCACAAGCTCGCAGGCTTGACCTTCGTCGAACCCCGCGTCTCCCCGGTGGTCGATCTGCTGGATACGGCCCTGGCCGGTGTCCCCCAGAAGGGGCAGATTACCGGCGGTGATCTGGTGATGCTGCAAGGCTTGGTCTGCCTGCTGCGTGATCCGGCGGCTCTGGTCGAGCATGGCCAGAAGATCATCGACGGCCAAACCCCGGCAGATGCTTTGCATGGGCTGGTGGCGCTGCCCATGGCCAATCCGTCCATTCCGTTCCCCGATGACGAAGACCCGGAAGACGACGAATATCCCTTTGCTGAAGGGGATATTCTTCCGTCAGGAGAGCCCCAAATCGACAGCTTGGGTCTCTGGTGAGGGAGGCGAAAAATGAACAATCAAGCCATTCTGCATTGCCTCCCCCTGCTGGCCGATGTGCTGGGGCGGGCCTATGGCGTGTCCGTCGAGATCGGCGGAACCGAGGCTTTCACCACCGGACGGGTGATCCGGTAATCCCCCCTGGAAATAAGGGGCTTGATACGTAGAATTTTCTCGGTTCATCGAACGAGGAGATTCGGATGAAGAAGAGTCGTTTCACGGAAGCCGAGATCATGGCCATCCTGCGTCAGGCGGAGGGTGGCATGCCGGTGCTCGATCTGTGCCGCGAGCACCAGATGAGCAGCGCGACGTTTTACAAATGGCGGGCCAAATACGGTGGCATGGATGCCTCGATGATCTCGGAGATGAAGGGTCTGGAGGATGAAAACCGGCGACTGAAGAAGATGTTCGCCGAGCTCAGCATGCAAAACGAATTGCTGAAGGAGGTTCTCGGAAAAAAATGATCCGGCCATCCCAGCGCCGGGAGATGGCCGAGACAGCTGTGGCGCGACAAGGAATCAGCATTGCTTTGGCCTGCCGGACCTTTGGGCTGAGCGAGACGTGCTATCGCTATAGCCCGAAGCTCCGCCCCGAGAACGAGGAAATCGCCGATCTGCTGATCGGGCTGACCAAGGCCAGAAAGACCTGGGGGTTCGGGCTATGCTTCTTGTATCTGCGCAA
>JAYTWE010000611.1:0-2634 GCA_043744055.1 Magnetospirillum sp. | reverse complement strand
GTCCGTAACCGGGGCCTGGGCCGTTACCGGGGGTGAAGGTTCCATCCTCCCCCGTCTTGGCTTGCCAAACCTTGGTCATCTGTTCATGACGCCAGCCGGGAGTCCAGGTTTGCGGCGAGGGCTGATCGGCGGCATAGGCGGCACAGGCGGTGACCGTGACGGCGATGGCGAGACTGGTGAGGATTTTGGAGACGGTCTTCATGATGACCTCCTGTGAATATCCTTATTTGATATCTCTATTCAACCATGGATATGTAACCCCAAGATGTCGGGCAAAAGGCTGGATGTAACAGAAGGTAACTTCCCTTTTCCGGTGCTTCGGGCATCATCGGATCAGCAGACAGGGATAGGGGATGGATATGACGGCTGAAACCACCGAGACCGCCGAGGGCACCAAGGCTGGACACGAGACTCCCAAGGCAGGACACGAGACTCATTGGAAGTTCTTCCGGGCGGGCGGCTTCGATCAGGTCCGTCTGGATACCGGGCACTCGGTCGCTTCGCTGGGGCAGTTGGATCAGAAGCTGTGGGCGGCGCTGTCTTGCCCCACCCGTGGGATCGAGCTGGACCCGCGTACCTTGGATATTCTCGACAGCGACAAGGACGGCCGGATTCGGGCGGGTGAAGTGATCGCTGCGGTGGATTGGGCCTGCAACCTGCTGAAAGATCCCGATATTTTGCTCAAGCGCGAGGATTCCCTTCCGCTGGATGCTATTGATGAGACCAAGGACGAGGGTAAGGCGGTTCTGGCCGCCGCCCGGCGCATCCTGGCCAAAAGCGGCAAGGCTGGAGCGGAGATCATCACTCTGGCCGAGGTGGCCGGAGTGGAAGAGGTCTTCGCCGCCAACGACTTCAATGGCGATGGCGTGGTACCGCCCGATATCGTTGATGATCCGGCGTTGCGCTCGGTGATCGAGGACATCATCACCTGCCTGGGCGGCGAGACTGATCGCAGCGGTCTGCCCGGCGTTACCAAGGACAAGGTGACGGCGTTCTTCGAGGCTGCGGATGTTTTGGCGGTCTGGGCGCATAAGGCGTCCGAGGATTCGGCGGTTACTCCCCTGGGCGGTGATACCGAAGCCGCCGCCAATATTCTGGCGGTCGTGGCCGCCAAGGTGGAGGACTGGTTCACGCGTTCGGCCCTGGCGGCGTTTGATCCCCGCTCGGTGGGGCCGCTCAACCGGTCAGAAGAGGATTGGGCCGCCTTGTCCCATCGGCTGTTGTCGCCGTCGGAAGAAGGACTCGCCGCTTTCCCGCTGGCGGAAGTGGCGGCTGGCGGCGTTCTGCCGCTGGGCCTGGGCTGCAATCCCGCCTGGGCCGAGGCCATGGGCCAGTTCAAATCCCTGGTGGTGGTGCCCGTGCTGGGCGAGCGAGAGTCTCTGACCTCCGCCGATTGGGCTGTCATCAAGGAGCGCTTCGCCGCCTGGACGGCATGGTCCACCGAGATGCCCGAAGGGCCGGTGGGGGCATTGGGGATTGCCCGAATTGGTGAGATTCGAGACTCAGGTGCCCAAGAGGCTATCCTCGATCTCATTCAGCAGGATCTGGCATTGGAGGCGGAAGCTCAGGCCATCGCCTCGGTGGACCGTCTGCTGCGCTGTTGCCGCGATCTGGTCGTTCTGCTCAATAACTTCGTGGCGTTCCGCGACTTCTATACCCGTAAACGCAAGGCGGTGTTTCAGGCCGGGACTCTGTTCTTGGATGGTCGGTCCTGCGAGTTGTGTGTCAGGGTGGTCGATCCCGCCAAACATGCTCCTATCGCGACTCTGAGCCGTATCTATCTGGTCTATTGCGAATGCGTGCGGCGTGGCGGGGACGGCGAAGAGAAGATGTTCATCGCCGCCGCCGTGACGGATGGCGATTCGGACCAGCTGATGGTGGGCCGTAACGGTATCTTCTATGATCGCAACGGCGGCGATTGGGATGCCAATGTGGTGCGCATCGTCGATCATCCCATCAGCATCCGGCAGTCGTTTTGGGCGCCTTACAAAAAACTGAGCAAGCTGGTGGCCCAGCAGGCGGAGAAGTTCGCCGCCGCCAAGGCCGCCGAGTCTCCGGCTCCGGTGGCGGCGATCATTCCGGTGCCGGTACCGGCGGCACCCGCCGCCGCCAAGCCGCCAGTAGCAGCTGCTCCGGCTGCCGCGGCTCCGGCTGCGCCGCCTTTCGATGTGGGGCGTTTCGCCGGTATCTTTGCCGCTTTGGGTCTGGCGGTGGGGGCTATCGGCACCGCAATCGCTTCCGTGGTGACCGGGTTCCTGTCGCTGCCATGGTGGCAGATTCCGTTGGCACTGGTGGGGTTGCTGTTGGCCATCTCGGGGCCGTCCATGCTGATCGCTTCGTTCAAGCTGCATCAGCGCAATCTGGGGCCGATTCTCGACGCCAATGGCTGGGCGGTGAATACCCATGCCCGGATCAATATTCCGTTCGGAACGGCTCTGACCCATCTGGCCAAACTGCCGGAAGGCGCTATCCGCTCGCTGAAGGACCCCTATGCCCAGAAAGAGCCGCCGTGGCGGAGCTTCGTGAGCTTGGCCGTGGTGGTGGGCGTGGTCGTTCTGTTGTGGAAGTTCGGCGCCATCGCGAAGCTGTGGAGCATGGTTCACGGCTGACCTGGAGAGCGGGCGGGGATGCCCG
>JAYTWE010000610.1:0-6508 GCA_043744055.1 Magnetospirillum sp. | reverse complement strand
CCATTGGGCAGGACCTGGGTGATGACGGCGGCCATGGTCACGCTGATGGCTTCGGTCCGGGCCGTATTGCCGGTATTGGCGACGCTGGAGGCAGATTTAACATCGGCCAGGCTGGAAAGACTGAGACCATCCGGCAGAATCTTGTTCAGAGTCTTCTCGAACCCCATCATGGCGATATTGCTGCCGGTGGTGCTGCTGCCCGCCACTTCCGAAGCGGCGCGGGTATTGGTCAGTGAACTGGTCAGCGTAGCATTATCGCTGATGGAGACCGACACGGTGAGGATATCACCCACATCCTTGGCACGCTGATCCTTGAAGAAGGCCCGCGCACCCGGCCGCCACAAGGAATTGGCGTTGACGGGCGGGGCCACCGGCTGCGGCATCGGCATGCTGATGGGCTGGTAACCGGCCTTTTGGGTCGGGTTCTGAATGCCGGAAACCTGTGGGCCAGAGCCCACTTCCGACATGCGGGTCAGCAAATTGCAGGCGGACAGCTCGGACACGGCGGCGATGATTGCGATGATACGCAGGGTCTTTGGAAATGTGTGGCGGCGGATCATGATCTGATCTCCCATCTACTCGTCAATTCGCCATGGCGCGCATGCTGCCGGGGATCACGGACACTTGGCCCGCCCCCTCGATCTTTGCGTCAACCGTCTGCTTGCTTTGAATGTTGGTGACGCGGATCACGTCGCCGATGCTGCCATCTTCGATGGCGCGGCCTTGGGCGGTCAGGGTCATGAACTTGGACCGCATCATCATGGTCACCGAGCTGTTCTTCGCCACAACCACCGGCTTTTGAATTTCCGCAGTGCGAACCGGCGCACCGGCACGCAGCTGATAGCGCGGCTCTTGGCCGATCAGCTGGCGGGTGGCGGTGACCACGTCGCGACGGATGACTTCCTCGCGCACATCCACCCACTGGATATCAGCTTCGGTGATGGTGTCGCCGCGAGCCATGGGACGGGCCAGAACCGGAATACGGGCCGAGGCGAAAACATTGCCCATAACCTTGACCCGACTGGCGGTCGGCGAACCGGCGGGAACCTCGACCACGGCCGAGAAGCGGTTCATGCGCTGGTCATAGATCACGTCGCGCACACCGATAGAGGGGGTCACCCCGGCAGGAATAACCATGACCAGGGATGTACGATTGGAAATCTCCACCGAAGCGTTGACGGGTGCGCCTTCCAGGCGCAGGGCCTCGCGAATTTCGGTCTCGATGGCGCGCATGTCCACATTCTGTCCGGCGCGCTCGACCACCGAACGTTCGAAGGCGTTGGCGGGGCGCCAGTCGATGCCGTAGGACTGGGCAACGGCGGCTAGCCAGCGGTTTTCCAGGGTAATGCGCTTGCCGGGCTGGGGCGCGTTGGCCAAAGGAGTCTCCGCCTTGTCGCCGATATTGTCCCAGATATCTCCCAAGCGGATGACGTCGCCTTCGATCCTGGCCGAAGGCTTCAGCTGGGGCGGCAGGGACTCGGCCCAACCGGCGGCCGATCCCAGCGCCATGGAGGCGGCGACGGCAAGAACGGCAAGAGAAGCGCGAGCGAAGGAGCGGGTCATGACAGCCTCACTTCATCTGATTGATGGTGGAAAGCATCTCGTCGGAAGCCTGGATCACCTTGGAATTCATTTCATAAGCGCGCTGGGCGCCGATCAGATTGGTGACTTCGGCGACCACATTGACGTTGGAGGTCTCAAGGAAGCCCTGAAGCAGCGAACCAAAACCGGGCTTACCAGGGGGCTGAGTCAAAGGCTGACCCGAAGCCGGGGTTTCCATGAATAAGTTGTTGCCGCGCGCTTCCAGACCGGCGTCATTGGCGAAATTGGCCAAGGTCAGCTGGCCCTTCACCTGGCTTTGCACCTGGCCGTCCTGCTTGACAATCACCTGACCGGTGGCATCCACGGTGACGCCGACCGCATCGGGGGGGATGGTGATCTGCGGCTGCACCAAATAGCCTTCATGGGTCACGATATTGCCTTCCGGGGAAAGCTGGAATGACCCGTCACGGGTGTAGGAGGTTTCACCGGACGGCAGCAGAACCCGGAAGTAGCCCTTGCCCTGGATGGCCAGATCAAGGGTGTTGTCCGTGCTCTGGACGCTGCCCTGCTCGGTGATGCGATACACCGCCGTGGTCTTGACGCCCAGGCCCAGCTGAACACCGGTCGGCACGATGGTGCCGGTATCGGAAGACTGCGAACCGACACGGCGCAGGTTCTGATAGAGCAGATCGGCGAATTCAGGACGCCGCCGCGTATAGGCGGTGGTGTTCATGTTCGCGATATTGTTGGAGATGACTTCAACGTTGGTCTGCTGGGCCAGCATGCCGGTGGCGGCGATATTCAGCGAGCGCATGGTAGTAATCCTTCCCCTCGATTTCTATCAGGACGCCTTGGCGTTCGACAGCGTTTGCATGGCTTTCATGATGCGTTCATGCTCGGTGTCGAGCATCTTCTGAACGCCTTGATATTCGCGCAGGATCTGCGTCATCCGGGTCATCTCGACCACGGGCTGGACGTTGGATTCCTCCATCATGCCCTGCACCACGGTGGGGCGCTGGACGACTTCCGCATCCTGGGTGGTCTCGAACAGCGAGTCTCCGGCGCTGCGCAGCTGCTGGTCATTGGCGAACTTCACCACTTTCAGCTTGGCGACGCGGCCGTTCTCGGTGGAAACGGTGCCCTCCTCGGAAACCTCGATGCGGGTCTCGTTCGGGGCGAAAATGATCGGCTGGTCCCTGTCGTCCATGACCGCGAAACCCTGGGAGTTCACTAGCATTCCGCTCTGATCCATGCGGAAATGGCCGTTGCGGCCATAACGCATGCCGGACTCGGTCTCGATCTGGAAGTAGCCGTCGCCATGAATGGCGAAGTCCAAAGCGTTATCAGTCTTGGTCAGGGGGCCTTCACGAGTATCGCGCAGCACCCCCACATCTTGAACGAAAGCCAACTTGCCCCCCATGGCACGCTCGGTCGAGCGGGTGGGGACCAGATATTCCCGGAACATCATCTGCTCGCCCTTGAAGCCCATGGTGTTGGCGTTCGCCATATTGTTGGCGATCACATCCAACTGACGCTGCAAGGCGGCTTGGCGGGAAAGTGCGATGTAAGATGTGTTCTGCATGGTCAAACTCTCTGGCAAAACGGTTCGCCGCTACTCTTGCATGGCCCGTGCCAGTTCAAAGAAATGGCGGTTTTGCTGGGGATTGTAAAAATCACACTCGCTGATTGACCCTGCTTGCCGGGCACTTATTGCCGGGGTGGCCCTTCCGTTGTTATCGTGGCTGCGACCATAAGGGGGGAATCAGAAGAAGGGGACGGGGTCCGATAAAGGCCACGCCGCCCGGACAATTGCGGAAATCGCTAATCTTTCGCGAAATCGCAACCTTCTGTTAACCGCCAAGGACTAGTTTTTAGTATGCGCACGACTGGGTTTTCCCAAGTCGGCGCGCCGATCATTCGGAAGAGGGCCATGGCCGAAGACCTGGAAGAAGATTTCGAAGAAGGCGAAGGCTCAGACGAGTCATCAGAGTCTCCGAAAAAGAGTCTGCCGATCAAGAAGATCCTCCTTATCGTGCTGCCGATCCTACTTTTGGGCGGCGCCGGTGCGGGTCTTTATTTCTCGGGGATTCTCGACTCGCTGATGGGCAAGAAAAAAGCCGACGACCACGCTACCGAGGAACACGCCCCCGCCCCGCCCGTACCAAAAGCGGTGCAGGCGGCAGCCTTCATGGATTTGCCGGAAATGCTGGTGAACCTCCAGGCCACCGGGCGCAAACAAGCCTTCCTCAAGCTGAGGGTGGCACTGGAACTGGAAGCCATCACCGATCAGCCGAGGGTCGAGCAGATGCTGCCGCGCATCGTGGACAACTTTCAAGTCTATCTGCGCGAATTGCGAATCGAAGACCTTCAGGGCGCATCCGGGATGCACCTGCTTCGGGAAGAATTGCTGACCCGCGTCAATGCGGCCGTGAAGCCGGTCAAGGTCAGTGACGTATTGTTCAAGGAAATGCTGGTCCAATAAAGGACCGGCAGGAACGCTGGAATGGCAATGGAAGACGAAGGCGGCCAACCCAGAGGCACCGAAGACGAAGAAGCCCTCATGAAGGAATGGGCTGCCATGGCCGGTGACGGCGATGGCGGGGGCGGCGGCGGAGGTGGCGGAGGTGGTGACGAAGAAGGCGGCGCCATGGCCGCCGAATGGGAAGCCATGCTCGGTGCTGGAGACAGCGGCGAGACTCAGGCTGCCGTCGCCAAGGATTCCACCCGCGTTCTGAACCAAGACGAAATCGACTCCCTGCTGGGCTTCGACGACGATGGCGGCGGATCTGGCGATAAGTCCGGTATCCAGGCTATCCTCAACAGCGCCCTGGTCTCCTACGAACGCCTTCCCATGCTGGAAGTGGTGTTCGACCGCCTCGTCCGCATGATGTCCACCTCCATGCGTAACTTCACGTCCGACAACGTAGAAGTCTCGCTGGACAATATTTTGTCCCTGCGCTTTGGCGACTACCTGAACTCCATTCCATTGCCCGCCATGCTGGCGGTGTTCAAGGCCGAGGAATGGGACAATTTCGGTCTGCTGACCGTTGACTCATCCTTGATCTATTCCATCGTCGACGTGCTGCTGGGCGGACGCCGCGGCACTGCGGCCATGCGCATTGAAGGCCGTCCCTACACCACCATCGAACGCAATCTGGTTGAACGCATGGTCCATGTGGTCCTGTCGGATCTTTCGGCCGCTTTTGATCCGTTGAGCCCGGTCACGTTCCGCTTCGACCGACTGGAAACCAATCCCCGCTTCGCCACCATCTCGCGCCCCAGCAACGCGGCCATCGTCGCCAAGCTGCGTATCGACATGGAAGATCGCGGCGGACGACTGGAACTGCTGCTGCCCTACGCCACCTTGGAACCTGTGCGCGAACTGCTGCTGCAAATGTTCATGGGTGAAAAGTTCGGCCGTGATTCCATCTGGGAAACCCACTTGGCCGAAGAGCTGTGGATGACCGAGGTGGAGCTGGAAGCCGTTCTGGATGAGCAAGTCATGAATCTGCGCGAAGTCCTGGCCTGGAAGCCCGGCTCCAAGCTGGTGCTGAACGCCACCGCCGATTCGTCCATCGACATGCGATGCGGTGATATCGCCTTGTTTAAGGGCCGCATGGGCCGCAAGGGCCAGCACATCGCCATTCAGGTTGAAGACACCAGCCGACGCGACAAGGGGTAAGAACCGTGGATTGGAAGGTCGCACTGGATATCATTGTTTCGCTGCTGCTGATCGCGACGATCTGCTATGCGGTGATGCTGAATTCGCGCCTGTCCGCATTACGCAAGAATCGCGACGACCTTGCCAAGACCATCATCAACTTCAACGAAGCCACCGTGCGGGCGGAATCCTCCATTCCCAAGCTGCGCAAAGCGGCCGAGGATGCCGGTTCGGCCTTGCAAGAGCGGGTGGAAAAAGCCCAGAGCCTTCGTGACGATCTCGCCTTCATGATCGAGCGGGCCGACACCATGGCCAATCGCCTGGAAAACTCCGTCCGCTCTGCCCGTAACGATCCAAAATCCGCCGCCCCGGCTCCCTCGAACAACGCTTCGTCCGCCAATGCGCCGTCAGGCCCCCTGCCCCGCAACTCCGGCAACCGCGCCGCGCAGCAAGCCGCCTTGGCCGCCGCCGCCGCCGGAGCGGAACAAGAAAGCGACGAGCGATCAGAAGCCGAGCGCGAGTTGCTCCGTGCCCTTCAGTCCATGAGATAGGGGCGTCGCCATGACCAGCAAGTCCCGCAAACAAACCAAGACTCAGCGCCCTGCTCCCAAGCCGGCCCCGCCGACCGCTCTGCGCGCGGGCACGGTGCCGCCCGGCACGACGGGAAGCGGACGGCCCCCTATGGTGCGGGTGCTCCCGGTCTTGATCTTTGTCGCCGTCTTGATGCTCTCGGTCAGAGTGACGGATATCTTCAAGGGGATGTTCGGGATCGGATCGGTTTCCGTGGCCGAACTGCAAGCGCAACAGCCTCCGAAACCCGCGTCGCCCACACCGCCGGCCAAAGCCCCGTCCGCCACGGATCAGCCGAGCCCGCCAGCCTCTCCCCAGGTTGCGGCCGCCAATGCTCCCGCCGCCACCAGCGCCGCCCCCGGCGATGGCGGCGGTATGACCCAGACCGAAATGGATGTCTTGCAAAAATTGCAGGAGCGGCGCGGTACGCTTGATGTCCGCGAACGCGATATCGAACGCCGCGAGGCCCTCCTAAAAGCTGCAGAAGACCAGATCGACCGTAAGGTCGCGGAAATGAAAACCCTGCAGCACACGATCGAAGGCTTGCTGCGTCAGTACAACGACCAGGAAGATAACAAAATGCGGTCGTTGGTGAAGATTTATGAAAATATGAAACCGAAGGAGGCTGCAAAAATATTTGAGCAGCTCGAAATGAGCATCCTCCTTGAAGTGTTGGAGCGCATGAAAGAACAACGTGTCGCTCCGATTTTAGCGGAAATGGACCCATCCAAAGCC
>JAYTWE010000609.1:0-3603 GCA_043744055.1 Magnetospirillum sp. | reverse complement strand
GCCAGCACAAAGTCGCTTCGCTGTTCACTGCTCCCACCGCCTTCCGCGCCATTAAGCGCGAAGATCCCAATGGGGATCTGTTGAAGAAGTACGACATTTCCTGCATGCGCGCCCTGTTCCTGGCGGGTGAGCGGTCGGACCCCGATACCATCAACTGGGCCGTCAGTCATCTGAAGGTTCCGGTGGTGGATCATTGGTGGCAGACCGAAACCGGCTGGGCCATCGCGGCCAATTGCCTGGGCTTGCATGAATTCCCCATCAAGCCGGGTTCGCCCACCAAGCCGGTTCCCGGTTGGGGTCTGGAAGTCCTGGACGAAGGGCATCAGCCTTGTGAAGCCGGTAAAGTCGGATCACTGGTGGTGCGGCTGCCGCTTCCTCCCGGTGCTCTACTCACCTTGTGGAATGCCGATCAACGTTGTATCGACAGCTATTATTCCGAGTTCCCTGGCTGCTACAAGACCGCCGATGCCGGTATGATTGACGAAGACGGCTATGCCTATGTGATGAGCCGGACCGACGATATCATCAATGTGGCCGGTCACCGCCTGTCCACCGGCGGTATGGAAGAAGTGCTGGCCAGCCATCCCGATGTGGCCGAATGTGCCGTCATCGGTGTGGCCGATCAGTTGAAGGGGCAACTGCCCCTTGGCTTCATCTGCTTGAAGAATGGCGTAACCAAGACCGACGAACAGGTTATTGCCGAGGTGGTGAAGCTGGTGCGCGAGAAGATCGGCCCGGTTGCCGCGTTCAAGACCTGCACCGTGGTCAAGCGTCTGCCCAAGACTCGGTCGGGCAAGATTCTGCGCGGTACCATGCAGAAGATCGCCGACAATCAGGACTACAAGATGCCTGCGACCATTGATGATCCTTCCATTCTTGAAGAGATCGGGGAGTCGTTGGAAGGCGTCGGCTATGCCAAGGCTCGTAAGGAACCTACGGAGTAATATTCGTTAGCGCCTTACGCTTAACGAAAAGCGGCCCTCGGAGAAATCCGGGGGCCGTTATCGTATATTCCAGTGGGACCAAAGGGTCCGAGCCCCTTCGCAAAGCGAGACTTTTCAGCTGACCCGACTCTCCAGCAAGCTGTCGATGGCCTTCAGTCGTTTGGTGCATTCCGCTAATTCGCAGCAGCACTCCCGGTGGGAGCATTCATGCGCCACGGCGGCGGTACAGCGGGCGATATCCAGGTCAGAACCTTGCTGTGTCCATTTTAGGGCAAGATCAAGTCCGGCAAGGCAGGTGAGGTGACGGACGGAGGCCATAGCGTGTTTTCCAGATCAGCTTCTGAAAACCAGTATGGCCTTATGATTTTTATGGACAATCTAAACTACCTGCTTCTGACGTATAGGGATTGGGGTGAAGCCTTATGCTTTTGGGACAAAAAAGAACCGCCCACGAATCGCGGGCGGTCTTGAGGCTGCTTAGAGAGGGAGGCTGACCTTGGGAGGTCAACATCTGGAATAATAATAACAAGCGAGGGTGCGCCGGTCAATGGCTATTTGGGTGCGATGCAAAAAACAAAGCGGATGAGTCAGGATAAGGGAGGCTACCTCATACCCAGGCGCATGAGTTCAATTTTTGGACAGCGATCCATGATGACATCCAGCCCGGCGGCTTCGGCTTTGGCGGCCGCTTCGTGGTTGCAGACATCCAACTGCATCCAAATCACCTTGGCTCCCATGGCGATAGCCTCATCCACAACGGGGCCAACCTGATCCGCACGCCGGAACAAATCCACCATATGCACAGGCTCGGTTATTGCGGAGAGGTGGGACATGACAACCTCTCCCAGTAAGGTCTGTCCGGCCAGGCCGGGATTGACGGGGATTACCCTGTACCCTCTGGCTTGCATGAATTTCATCACGCCATGGCTGGGGCGATCTGGATTGGCCGATGCCCCGATCAGGGCGATGGTTTGGCATGATGTCAAGATGCGCCGCAATTTGTCGTCGATGGGTTCGGGAGAGAGTAAGCCGGGCATGAAGGCTCCTTTGGGTGCTGTGGGAGGATGCAGCGGGTGATTGTAAGAGTCTACGGGGACTGGCCTAAATCCATACATCTCGGGGAAGGGAGCTGTTATGATCCCACCTGAATTGGAACGGGGTCTGATGGATGGTGCTAGAGCTCTGGCAAATGGCGGGATTCCTTGCGGCGGCGGTCATGATTACCCTGTCGCCGGGACCTGATAATCTGATGATTCTCAGCTTAGGGATTTCCCGTGGCCGACGCCAGGGGATGGTGTTTGGTCTGGGCTGTGCCCTGGGCTGTCTCAGCCACACGATCTTGGCCGCGTTGGGAGTCAGTGCGGTGATTGCCGCATCGGCCTGGGCCTTTTTTGGGTTAAAGCTGTGCGGCGGGGCCTATCTGGTCTGGCTGGGTGTCCAGGCGGTTCGTAGTTCCGGTGGCGTTTCCATTGGGAAGGATGTTGCCGCCCGTGCTGATGGGCTGTGGTCCTTGTTCACCAAGGGGCTGGTGGCCAATGCCATTAACCCGAAAGTGGTCTTGTTCTTTTTGGCCTTTCTGCCGCAATTCGTGGCGCCTGAACGCGGCGGTGTTCCGTGGCAGACGGCTCAACTTGGGGTGTTGTTCACGCTTCAAGCCGTTATGGTGTTTGGCTTGATCGGCTATTTTTCCGGCTGGGTCGGGCAGGTTCTCAATCGCTCGCCAAAGGCCGGAACTTGGCTGGACCGTTTTGCTGGAAGTATCTTCATTCTTCTCGGTGTCAAGTTGATGGCCGCGCCGTGAGCGGAGGCCTTCATAAATCAGCATTCCGGCGCGGTATCGGCTGGCGGCTGTTGATCGACATCATGCTGTTCAGTTCCGTGGTAACCTTGTTGCTCACGGCGGTTCAGCTTTATCTGGACTATCGTTCCGAGGTGCAAGACATCCAGAGTCGCTTTGACGAAATCGGGAAGAGCTATCTGGGGAGTTTGGGTGCTAGCCTGTGGAGTCTGGATACCGATCAGATTCGGCTGCAAATCGACGGTATCAAGCATCTTCCTGATATGCATTATCTTGAGCTCCGTGAAACCGGGCGCCCCCACAAACATCAAATGCTGATGACAGCGGGCGAGCCTGGCCGCGACAGCATCATCAGCCATGACTTTTCGATCCATTACACTCCCGATAAGAGTCAAGGGGAGGTTCTAACCATTGGCGTTCTCCATGTGGAAGCTTCGCTCAGTGGCGTTTATGCCCGTTTGGCTGATCGCGCTATAATGATTTTGATTAGTCAGGGGGTGAAGACCTTCCTTGTTTCTGCTTTCACCTTGTTCATTGTTCATCGGTTGGTCACTCGTCACCTCATTTCGATCAGCGCTTTTTTAAGAGGCTATCGCCTGGGGGCTTCTGCTACGCCGGTACAGCTGTCGCGTTCTCCTCCCGCCCATGCTGACGAGTTGGATGATATGACGGCGGCTCTCAACACGATGTCATCCAGTTTGGCCGATAGTGTTGATGAACGGGAACGGACCTTGCGCCAGCTTCGCCTTCAAGAAGCGGCGCTTGACCGTGCCTATCGCCATTTTACTACTCAAGAAACTGCGGCCAAGCTGGCTCATGAGATCAAGCAACCTTTGGCTTGTGTTTCGACCTATGTCCAGG
>JAYTWE010000608.1:0-5960 GCA_043744055.1 Magnetospirillum sp. | reverse complement strand
CGGTAAACAGCACCGTCGCGTCGAACATCCCGCAGCCCTCCCCGAAGGACTGGAAGCCAATCCGATGGGTGCCGAACGCATCGGGAAGCGGCAGTGCCGGATCCAGGTCGCGCTCCCCGAAACCGTTGGCCAGCGACCATGTCGAGGTGAAGGGAAGAAATGGCGCCGCAGCTGTTGCTGCCGTGGGCGATGATGTCACGACAGCGTCACTCCGTATCTTTTCGTTCATTTCCTCACATTTCATTGTCAATCGACGCCCGTCATGCAAACGATCATAAATCCGAGCGAATCTCCCAAAATCGCGGAGCTTTATTCTCGCAGTATAGTAACGCCTTAATCGCCCAATGTCATGCTTTGGGCGGATTGGGAATATGCGGCGCGACGGACAAAGCTATAACGTTTGTACCGGGCTGGAGGTCAGGGTAGCGGGTGGCATCGCGGAGATGGCCTTTCCCCAGGCGACGATTTGCCTGCAGCCCACACCGGAGACTTGCGATGACGCTGGCGATTCGGGCGGCGCCATCATGGTCCGCCTGTCCCCCGGCCGCCTGCGCACGTTGCTGGGCAACGCGCTGCTGGCGGATGCGCTGCTGGCGGGAGATACGGCCCAGTTCCACATCGACCACCCGGCGCTGGTCCGGCGCATCGCCCAAGAAATCCTGCAATCGGATTACAAGGACGACTGCCTCAGGATATTTCTGAAGGGAAAGGTCGTCGAGCTTCTGGTGGACCTGTTGGCGCGGCCGCAAGACCAAGGGGGTGGCACCGCTGTGATGGCTGCCAGGGCCATCCTGCTGCGCGACCCGATAAATCCGCCGTCCATGGGGGAATTATCCCGCCTGGTCGGTGTCCCGCAGCGAAAGCTCGGTTCTGAATTCAAGCAGGCCTTTGGCCTGAATGTCCCGGAATGGCTGGCCGACTGGCGCCTGACCCGTGGCCGCGATCTGGTGATGGATGGATCCGCGCCCATCGCCGAAATCTCGGCCTCCCTCGGCTATGCCCACCTCTCGACCTTCACTGCCGCCTTCACCAAACGCTTCGGCGTTCCCCCTACCCGCCTGCGCTCGGGGAGCGCCTTGAACACGGAACTATCACCATGAAAAGCATCGCTTCCAGCCGACGTGCCATGCGCCTATTGGCCGCCGTCTCCACCGTCGCCCTGCTCGCCGGTTGCGCCGTCACCCCGGATCCCTTCAGTCAGGCAGACTTGGCCAAGCAAGCGCGAGAGGATCGTGCGGCGATGTTCCATGGCGGCGCCCCCCTGACCTCCGCCTTGACGGTATCGGACGCCATTGCCCGCGCGGTGCGCCACAATCTGGACAAACGCTCAAAGATGATGGATGAGGCGCTGGCCCTGGGCCAGACCGATGTGGATCGCTGGGACCTGTTGCCCAAGCTGACGGCTAATGCCGGCTACAATGAACGCTCCGAGCCCAACTCCACTAAGTCCCGCGATCTCTATACCCAGACCACTTCGAGCAGTAACCCCAGCTATTCAGCGGATAGGTTCGCCCGAACGGCGGATCTGACCATGTCGTGGAACATTCTGGATTTCGGGCTGACCTATTATACCGCCAAGTCCAACGCCGACCGCGCCCTGGTGGCGACCGAGCGCCGTCGCAAGGCCATCCACAACCTGATTTCAGAGGTTCGCTTCGCCTATTGGCGGGCTGCGGCCTTCCAGACACTGAACGGTGAGGTCAACGCGGCGGTGGCCGATGCCAGGCTGGCGCTGGACAAGGCCCGCTTGGTGGAAAAGGAGAATCTCAAGGCTCCGATAGAAAGCCTGCGTTACCAGAAATCGCTGCTGGAAACGCTCCGCCAGCTGACCGCGATCCAGCAGGAATTGTCCACCGCCCGCATCGAACTGGCGGCACTGATCAATGTGCCGCCGGGGACCGAGCTTGCTTTGGACGTCCCGACCGAAATGAAACTGCCCGACTGGACCCTGTCGCTGGAAAGCATGGAGGAAACCGCCTTCCTCAATAATCCCGACCTGCGTGAGCAGGGCTACCTAACCCGCATCGCCCTGGACGATACCAGGAAGGCTATCATCCGCATGTTGCCGGGCGTCACCTTCACCGCCAGCCGCAATTACGACTACAACAGTTTCCTGATGGACAATCATTGGTACGAGGCCGGGGCCAAGCTGTCATGGAACCTGATGAATGTCCTGTCGGGCCATGACGCGCTGAAATACGCAGATGCGAACGAAGAAACCGCCAAGGCCCGGCGACTGGCACTGCGCATGGCGGTGCTGGCCCAGGTGCACGTCTCCGAGCGGCAGTTCCGTAACGCCGGCAGCCAGTTCCTGCAGTCGGATGAATTGTGGAAAGTGGACCGACGCCTAGCCGAGTTTTCGGATGCCAAGGCAGCAAACGACGCCAGCGGCATTCTGGAGCGCGTGGCCGGTCGCGCCTCGGCCATCGCCTCGCAGTTGCGACGGTTCCAGACCTATGCCCAGGTGGAGCAGGCTTACGCCAAGATGCAGGCCAGCCTGGGCGACGACCTCCTGCCCGACAGCATCAAGGCCACGGACCTGAAGGATCTCAGCGCCATCATCGCACAGCGCCTAGAGCAATGGGGCAAGGGCGAAATGGTGATCGCGGTGGAGACACCTGTCGCTCAGCCTCTGACCTCCCCCGCCGAGGATCAGCCTGGTCTGTTGTCCGACGTCGGCCGCTTCTTCCTGAACGGACTGAAGACACCTGATGAGGGTTCCACTCTTCCGGCCAGCCCCCCTTCGGCCACCTTCACACCGCTCCCACCTTCACAAGAAGATGCGCAAATCAATCTGCCGGAAATGCTCGACCGAGCCCGTCATTTTCTAAATGAGGCATTTGGAAAAGCCGAGGCCACCAAGACGGATCAGGTCGTATCCGCGCAGTAGGCACAAGAGCGGCTCCGTTAGGTGACGGCTTGATCGACGACGGCCAGCCGGGGCATCGGTTTAGAATGGGAATACGAACATGAATCACATCAAGCGCAAAGGCCATCGGGCGAAGGTGAAGATGTCGGCCGGCATCATGGCGCTGGAGCCGCGCATCATGTTCGACGGCGCCGCGATGGCCGATGCCGCACACGCAGCTGCCGACGCGGCGGCCAAGGCGCTGATTCCGATAGTGACATCACCCACCGTGGTGCGAGACGTCGATCCCGCCAAAAATGACGGCAAAAAGGAGGTCGTGTTCGTCGATACCTCCGTCACCGCCTACAAGACGCTGGAAACAGCGGTCAAGGACGGTGTGGAGATCGTCGAAATCGACGGCAACATCAGCGGCCTTGCGCAGATGGCGGCATGGGCCGAAAGCCGCGTCGGCTATGACAGCATGTCGATCCTGTCACACGGTGGACAGGCGCAGTTCGCGGTCGGTACCGATGTCGTCAATGAAGCTAACTTGGCCGACGCGACGGTCCAGGCGGAACTGGCGCAGATCGGCCATGCCCTGAAGGCCGGGGGAGAATTGGACCTGTACGGCTGCGATATCGCCGCCGGGACAGCGGGCCAGCAATTCATCTCCGCCCTGGCGACCAATACCGGGGCCAATGTAGCGGCCTCGGTCAACGACACCGGCGTCAACGGCGACTGGACACTGGAAGCGGCAACCGGCGCCATATCATCCTCCTCCGCCTTGGATACCAGTATTCTGGCGTCATCCTACGGCGCGGACCTGGGATTTCCCGCCATGCTGGGGCTGGGCGCGAGCGGTCTTACGCAAATCAACAGTATCGCCATCGACAGCGCCGGAAGCCGCTACGTTACCGGCATCATACAGGGTGAAGTGAACTTGAATCCTGGTGGGGTTGAGACCTTAGTCTACACCCCGAATACGGTGGACGTCCTGGTTGAAAAATTCAACAGCGACGGAACATTGGCCTGGAGACAGGTCTTCGGGGGCGGATCTACGGATACCGGCGTTGGGATCGCCGTGGATAACGCGGGTGGTGTTTATGTCACCGGCACGTATACGGGCACCGTCGCGGTCGGTGCGGCCAGCCTGGTTGGAGCCTCGTCTTCGTATATGGGTGCCAACTCGTTCGTTGAAAAGCTGGACGCCGCCACCGGCGCGGTTCAGTGGATCAACAATTTGCCCGGCAAATCCTCTTCCGTATTTGTCAAAAGCGCGGGCATCGCCTATTCCTCGGCAACCGGCAAGATTTCCGTGGTCGGGAGTATATCCGGCACCGTCGACATGGATTCCGGCCCCGGCACCACCAACCTGACGAGCGTCGGATCAAACGACGCGTTCGCCATCTGCCTGAACAATAACGGAACGCTGGCCTGGGCCGACCGCTTTGGCGGCGCCGGCGCGGACCTGGCGACGGCCGTTGCGCATGATTCATCGGGCAATCTGTTTATTACAGGAACGTATATCGGCACATCGGTCAACCTGGACCCATCGGGCACGACAAACATTTCAGGAAACGCCGGATTTCCCTCGACCTTTATCGAAAAAATTAATGCGGACGGATCGTTCGGCTTCGCCAAGGGCATTACCGACCCCCAGAAGGGCATCCTCGCCAGAGCGATCAGCGTGGATTCGTCCAACAATATTTATGTGGGTGGGGTTGTTACGACAGCGACAACGGTGCTGTCCAACGTGGACTTCGATCCCGGCGCTGGCGTTTCCAGCGCCGCCGTTAGCACCGCTCAAGTCGGGTATGTGGTGAAACTAAACTCCACTGGAAACTACCAGTGGAAGCAAGTGTTCACGACTGCCAGCGATGTCCTGGCACTCGCAAACGATTCGTCGAACAATCTCTACATTGGCGGAACCTATACATCCGCCCTGAACGTCAACCCCAACGGGGCAGCATTCAACTTATCCTTCGCAGGCGTGTCGGATGGTTTCGTTGAGAAGATCGACTCAGCGGGCGCATTTGTCTGGGCCAAGAGCATTGGCGGCATTGCACAGGATAAAATTAACACGATTGCGACGGATTCTTCCGGCAACGTCTACTCGGCCGGGTATTACAGCGACGCCATCGCATTGAACCCGAACACGCCCGCGTCCTTGAGCTACGTCTATGCGGCAAATTCCTCGAACTCCTTTATCCAGGAGCTCTCCTCGACCGGCGCCTATGTGTGGAGCGAAGCGCCTGACGCCGGTGGGACCGTCACCCCCAAAGCCATCAAAAAGGATGCTGCCGGTAATCTCTATGTTGTCGGCAACTTCACCGGCATCGCCGATTTCGATCCGGGCCCAGGGGTTTCCAAACTGACGGCGCCCTATGCCCAACAACAGGCGTTCGTCCAGAAGCTCAATGCCGATGGCACCCTAGCCTGGGCCATTCCGATCGTGGAAACCACCGGCGCCGGATCCATCACCTGTTTCGCAACGGACATTGACGATTCGGGCAATATTTACGTTGGCGGTGCATTTACAGGGACGGCTAAGTTCGACCCCAGTTCCTCTGCCTCGAATTTGACATCAGATGGCGGGAATGATGGCTTTGTCGCAAAGTATAGCAACAGTGGATCTCTAATATTCGCCAAGAAGCTTGGCGGATCTGGACCTGATATTGTGAGTGCCATAGCCTATGCCAATGGAAACATTTATATAACCGGCGGCTTTTCCGCCACTGGGACGTTTGGCTCTGTCAGCTTGACATCTGCCGGAAGCAACGATGCCTTCGTCGCAAAATTGAACGCATCGAACGGCAACGTCACCTGGGCGAAGAAATTTGGAGGCACCAACGTCGATCAAGGCCAGGCTATTGCCGCCGATGCATTGGGCAATATCTATGCCAGCGGTTTTTACTACGGGACCGCGATATTTGGATCAACCAGCCTGACCAATGTCGGCGGCGGTGATGGCTTTGTAATCAAGATAAGCGATAGCGATGGCAGCGCCACCTGGGTCAAGAGCATCGGCGGTAGCGGGGGGGACAATTTGCCGGGCATCGCCATCGGAGACTCGGGTAAAGCCTACGTCGCCGGCACCGTAGGCCAATCGTAC
>JAYTWE010000607.1:0-5921 GCA_043744055.1 Magnetospirillum sp. | reverse complement strand
ATCATGGCCGAACATGGACGCCTGTTCCTGGCCGAGGGACCGCCACGGCCCGCCGCCTGGGCTCAAAACATCTGGCTTGATCCCGTGCGGTTGGAGGTGGCCTCCATCGGCGAAGGCGCCAAGGCGCTCAAAGCCATCCAGCGCAACTGGTGGCCCTACGAATTCCATCTTCACCGCCGCACCGCCCTGCTGGTGGACAAGCTGCCCAAGGTCTCGGCCAAGCCGCTGAGTTTCGGCCAACCCGCCCCCTCCGCGCCACTGGGATCTTTCGCCTGGCTGGACGAAAGCACCTTGTTGGCGGCGGCACAGTGCTCCAGCCCCTTTCCCAATGGCGAAGCGGGTTTTATCGAAGATCGTCAGGCGCCGCCCAACCGGGCCTATCTGAAGCTATGGGAAGCCCTGACTCTGGCGGGTCCCCTGCCGGGACCGGAATCGCGCTGTTTAGACCTGGGAGCCAGTCCCGGCGGCTGGACCTGGGTCTTGGCCTCGACCGGAGCCCAAGTCATCAGCATCGACAAGGCCCCGCTGGCTCCAGCCATCGCAGCCATGCCCAATGTAGATTACCGCCAGGGCAGCGCCTTTGGATTGGAGCCCGCCCAAATCGGCCCGGTGGACTGGCTGTGTTCCGACGTCATCTGCTACCCGAAGCGATTATTGCTGTTGATTGAGCGTTGGCGCGAATCCGGTCTTGCGCGCAATTTCATCTGCACCTTGAAGTTCCAAGGTGACACCGATCACGAGACCGCGCGCCAATTCGCCGCCATTCCCGGTTCGCGGCTGCTGCATCTGTCCCATAATAAGCATGAACTGACCTGGATTCTGGTTACCCCTGCCCTTGCCTGATTATAACCTTAAGAGTACACCAGTAAGCTTAGAAACAATCTTGCGGGTTCGAGGGTTTCATGGCCGTAGCAACATTACCTCCGCCGGTCGAAATCGACACGGACACCAAACGGGCCGTCATCGACGGGCTGAAAAAAGTGCTGGCCGCATTCCAGAAAGCCGGGACGGTGGATGGAGCCATCACCTATCAGCAGATCATCTCTGATCCACAAGTGCTGCAATCCTTCATCAGTACTTTCCAGGCCAAGCGTGATCTGGTTGACGACATCGTGCGGCCGAAATCCGGCAAGGACCCGGTCCGCGACGATTCGCTGCCCCTGGTCTGCGGTATCAGCCTTGCCCAGATCCAGCAATTGCTGGTCCGCACCTGCGCCAAAAAGATTTTCGAGGCCGACAAGCCCATGGAAGTGGTCACCGAGACCATCACCAAGAAAAGCATGTTCGGCCTCATCAAAAAGACGGAACAAGTCGAACGCCTTTCCGTCGACCCGGTGGAAGAGCGCAAAGTCCGCGAACTGTCCCGCTACATCGCCTTCGGCTGGCAATTGCCGCTGCTGGACGCCTATCGCACCAAACTCTCCTACCCCCAGATTCTGGAAATCGGCGAAGATATCGTGGCGCTGCCCTCCATCGCCCATATCGAGGCCTTATCCCATTTCGACCATGCCCAGCTCAAGAAGGTCAAGGCCGCCGTCGGCGCCGATTTCGGCGCCATCCTGGCTGATCGTCCCCAGGCCATCAACGGCATCTCGGTCTGGAATAAAGAGATGTACGAATTCTATCGCAAGACCCTGGGCGATAAGTCCTGGGAGTTCTTTGCCCGTGATTCAGCCTTCTTCAACACCTGCGCCGCCCTGGACAAATCGGTCATCAAAATCTTCGGTGATGTTTTGTGCTATATCGCCGCCGACAATCTGGCCGAGTTCCAGCGCCTGAATATCGACAAGGTGGAAGTGCTGATAACCTCCCTGAAGTCAGCCTTCGGCAACCGGCTGCCCCAGCTTCTCTCCATTCCGACCTTTTCCAAGGATATCTTGCGCAAGCAGGTGGACAGTCTGCTTCATATGAGCCAGGAAAAGGACAAGCTGATGACGTCCTTCGCACTGACCTGCAAGGCCATGACCCCGGCCGTGGACGAATGGCTGGCCACCGCCAAGCGATAAACAGATCCGTGCAATAATAGAACCCGAAAGAACGAAGGGCGGAGCCCATAGTCTTTCCCGAAGAATTTTCGGATTTCCAAGGCGACGATATCACAGATTATAAATTTCAGTGGCGATGCGCCGGATGTGCTGGCGGGTCTCGGCCTCGGCCGCGTCACCATCGCCCCTGGCCACCGCTTCGACCATGCGGGCATGCTCATCCACCCGCTCGTCCAAGATGGCGCTTTTAGCGTCGGGACGAATGCACATGGCCTGGGTCTGCGCCCATAGCCGGTCGATCAGTTCGGCCATGGTGGCATTGCCGGACAACTCCCCCAGCATTTTATGAAAGCGCGTCGCCTCGGCGGCATAGGTCTGCTGAGATTCCGTCGTAGCCGCCACGCGCTGTATCTCGATGGACTGGCGCAACTCGGCCAGCGCGGCGGGATTAATCCGTTCCGCCGCCAGACGTGCGGCGGAGCCTTCCAAGATTTCCCTGACGGCAAAGATTTCCAGCAAGCGATCCCGGTTAAAGCCCACGAAGAACACACCTTGGCGCGGTCGGACCTCGACGATACGTTCCGCTTCCAATCGGGCAATGGCGGCCCAGACCGGCGAACGGCTGACCCCCAACCGCCGGGCCATATCCTCGACGCTGATCTTATCGCCGGGTTGGACATCCTCCCCCTCCAGCAACATCTGATGGATGACCGTATAGGCCTGTTCGGCAAGATTGGTCTTTTGCAGGGTCAGGCTTTTCATGGGGGCTGTCTGTTAAGTTGGTTTCCGTAATTTTGACCGAGCTTGCGCTGTGGCGCAAACAGGAATAACGTATTGCGTAACATGAAACACGAAATAACGAGAATGGTGGATAGATCCTGATGATAAAACATCTCTCGCCCGCCAGACTGATCGCCTGGATCGCCCTGTTCACCGGCCTCGCCATCCTAATTCTTCAGCCCTTGCCCGCCAGCGAATCCCGTGCCCTGGCCCTGGCGGTGGCGGCCATCGGATTATGGGCCACCAGTGTTATTCCCGAGCCCATCACGGCGGTATTCTTCTTCACCGCCGCCATGTTGCTGAAGGCGGCTCCGGCCAGCGTAGTCTTCGGGGGGTTTGAATCGGCGGCCCTGTGGCTGATCTTCGGCGGTCTGGTCATGGGAGTGGCGGTCAAGAGCACCGGCCTGGGCGAGCGCATCGCCACCAGACTCAGCCGCGCATTCGGCAGTTCCTATTGGGGCGTCATCACCGGCGTCACCCTGGTCGGAGTCGCCATGGGCTTTTTAATGCCGTCCTCCATGGGCCGCGCCATCCTCTTGATGCCCATCGCCCTCAGCCTTGCCGCTCGCTACGGCTTCAAGCCGGGCTCCAACGGCCATTTGGGAGTGGTGCTGGCCGCCGCCTTCGGCTGCCATGTTCCCACCTTCGCGGTGCTGCCCGCCAATGTCCCCAATCTGGTCATGGTGGGGGCGGCCGAGACCCTGTGGCATTACACCCCCAGCTACGGTGAATATTTGCTGCTGCATTTCCCGGTTCTGGGCTTTTTGAAGACGGCGGTGCTGATTGCGCTGATCGTCAAGCTGTGGCCCGACGCTCCCAAGTCTGCCGAGGAGGCTGTCCGCTCCCTTGGACCGGTCAGCGCCGCCGAGCGTAAACTCTCCGTTCTCCTGGGAGTCGCCCTGCTGCTGTGGGCCACCGATTTCATCCACCACGTCAGCCCGGCCTGGATCAGCATGGCGGGCGGAGCCATCTTGCTGATGCCCGTGATCGGCCTGGTGGATCGCAAGGCCTTCAACGAGCAGATCAACTACAGCTCCATGTTCTATGTGGCCGGAATCATGGGATTGGGCGCGGTGGTGGATCAGTCTGGGCTGGGAGCACGGCTGGCCCAGGCCATCTTAGCGGTTTTGCCGCTTTCTCCCGATCATCCCGCCATGAACTTTACCAGCCTTGCCGCCATGTCCACCCTGGTCAGCATCTTCACCACCCTGCCCGGCTCTCCCGCCGTGCTGACTCCTTTGGCTGGCGAGATGGCCAAGGCGTCCGGTCTGCCGATAGAAACAGTGCTGATGACCCAGGTCCTGGGGTTCTCCAATCCAATCCTGCCCTATGAATCGGCCCCTCTGGTGGTGGCTATGCAGTTGGGGGGAGAGCGGCTGGGACCCGCACAATCCCTATGCCTGTGGCTGGGCGGCATCACCATTTTCATCCTCTTGCCGCTGGATTATCTGTGGTGGCGATTGCTGGGCTGGATCTGATGGTTAAAAACCCCTTCCATGTAAGTGACTTTCTCACACATGAATTGACGCATCCTTGCAGACCGATCATGCGGGAATAGAGCGAGACTTTTTCACCCGAATTTAATATTGTTTTCATCTAATATTAAATTCGGGAAGAATAGCCATGGATAGCTCGGCCACCACGGAATCTCGCCCCCTGCATAAGGGTGAGGTCCCTCTTTACATGGAGACCGGCAAGGCTTATCCGCGCGCCGTCAAAGGCATGTTCCGCTCCTTGAAATGGTGGGCCATGAGCCTCACCCTGGCATGGTGGCATCTGGCCCCATTCCTACGCTGGGACCGAGGGCCAGGATCACCCGATCAAGCCATCCTGATCGACATGCCGGGGCGACGCGCCTATTTCCTGTCCATCGAGATCTGGCCGCAGGAAGTCTATTACCTGACCGGCATCCTGCTGATTTCCGCCATCGCCCTGTTTCTGATGAGTGCGGTGGCGGGCCGCGTCTGGTGCGGCTTTTTGTGCTGGCAGACGGTCTATACTGATCTGTTCGTCTGGATGGAAAAGCAGATCATCGGCGATCGCAACGCCCGCATCGCCTTCGACCGCCAACCCTGGTCGGCAGGGAAGATCACCAAGACCGCTCTGGTCAATCTGTCATGGATCATCATTTCCGCCGCCTGTGGCATGGGCTTCACCCTGTGGTTCGGTGATGCTTTCCAGCAAATGCGTGACATCTTCACCGGCAATGCCTCGACCGCGTCCTATGGCTGCATCTTGGTGATCGGCGGCCTTTGCTTCTTGTTGGGGGGCTATGCCCGCGAACGGGTCTGCGTCTATCTCTGCCCCTATTCCCGCTTTCAGGCCGCCATGTTCGACGAACACTCTTTGATCGTCAGCTATGAGGCGTGGCGAGGCGGCAAGCCCGAACCCGCCCGCAAGGGACAAAGCTTTGAGGGCCGGGGGCACTGCGTTGATTGCCGGGCCTGCGTCCAGGCCTGCCCCACCGGCATCGACATCCGCGCCGGCAATCAACTGGCCTGTATCGGCTGCGCCCTTTGCATCGACGCCTGCGACAGCGTCATGGACCGCTATGGCCTACCCCACGGCCTGATCGCCTATGATTCCAGCAATAACATCGAATCCCGAGGCAAGGGCGGCTCCACGGTCTTCAAGATCATTCGCCCCCGCACCCTGATCTATGGCGGCATCATGGCGGTGGTGGCCACCATCATGATCGTCCGTCTGGCCTCGCGTCCCGATGTGGATGTCAATGTGCTGCACGAACGCGCTCCGCTCTTCGTACAGATGTCGGACGGCTCTATCCGCAACGGCTACGTCTACAAAATCTTGAATATGAAAGCCGAGGACCGGACCTTTAAGCTCCGCCTCAACGGGTTGGACGGCGCGACCATCGACGTTGTCGGCGGCGAGGGCAAAGTCGCTCAGGCCGAACTTCAAGTCTCCCGCGACAGCGTAGGTACGTTCCGCATCTATGTCACGGCTCCCTATGGGAAACTGACATCAAAGAGCATGCCGGTGACCTTCGAATTGGACGGCCCCAGCCGCGTGGTAAAGACCGAAAGCCTGTTTGCCGGGCCGGAGAAGTAATACACCCCGTCGCCTTAAGAACCCGAAAATTTCCCGATGAAGACTGTGGGCTCCGCCCACGCCCGCAAAGGGCCGAGGCCCTTTGAT
>JAYTWE010000606.1:0-7285 GCA_043744055.1 Magnetospirillum sp. | reverse complement strand
CGGCGGGTATCATGACCTATTTGGTGCTGGGCCTTGCTGATCCTGCCTTGCTGACCCTGACCGGCAATACGTTCGTGGTCGGTGCGCTGGGCGGCGAGGGTGGCGGCCTGATGGAGACCTTCTCGGCCCGCTGGTCGGCTCTGGGCGATCTGGGCTTTGGCACTCTGCGCGATCTGGTGGTTCCGGCCCTGACTCTCGCCGTGCTGCTGTCCATCGACACGTTGAAGACTTGTGTTGTTCTGGACGCCCTGACGCGGACCCGTCACGATTCCAACCGCGAACTGATCGGCCAGGGCTTGGGCAATCTGGCCGCCGCCGCTTTGGGTGGGGTTCCCGGCGCCGGAACCATGGGAGCCACCCTGGTCAATATGTCCAGCGGGGCCACCACCAAACTCTCCGGGCTGATCGAGGGCATCGCCGCCCTGATCGCTTTCGTCTTGCTGGCGCAACTGATCTCGTGGGTGCCGGTAGCGTCGCTGTCGGGAATCTTGCTGGTGATCGGCGTGCGGATGATTAACTGGAGCAGCCTCAGCTTCCTGAAATCCCGTTCCACCATCCTCGACTTCGCCGTTATCTTGGCGGTCATCGCCTGTGCCTTATCCATCAGCCTGATCGTGGCAAGCGGCGTCGGGGTGGTGCTGGCGGTGTTCTTGTTCATCCGCGAGCAGGTCCACGGTTCGGTGGTGCGCCGCATTGCTTCGGGCGATCAGACATTTTCCAAGCGCGTCCGCGTGCAAGAGGAAATGGATATCCTGGCCGAGCGCGGCGCCCAGACCGCCATCGTGGAATTACAGGGCAGCTTGTTCTTTGGCACCACCAGCCAGCTGTTCCATGCTCTGGAAGCCGATCTTAAAACCCGCAAATACCTGATCTTGGACATGCGCCGGGTTCAATCGGTAGATATCACCGCCGCTCATATGCTGGAGCAAATCAAGGATATGCTGGGCGAGCGTCACGGGGTTCTGATCTTCAGCCAGATCCCCAAGCACCTGCCCAATGGCCGGGACATGGAGCAGTATTTCGATCAGATGGGATTGGTGCGATCCGGCCACCCCGCCCGTATTTTCGGCGAGGTGAACGAGGCCATGGAATGGGCCGAGGACCAGATCATCACCGAAGCGGCCCTGCCCTCCAATGAAGAAAGCCTATTGGAGCTTTCCGAAATCGAACTGTTCAAGGACCGCAAGAAAGAGACCTTGATCGAGCTTGAAAAAAGCATGGAGACCCGCGCGGTCAAGGCGGGAGAAAAGCTCTTCTCCATCGGCGACCACGCTGACGAGCTGTTCTTGATCCGCAAGGGAACCATCCGCATCGTTCTGCCCCTGGCCGGGGGCCAGATGCGCCACCTTGCCACATTCGGCCGCGGCTCCTTCTTCGGTGAAATGGCCTTTCTGGATGGAGAATCCCGCTCGGCCGATGCGGTGGCCTTCTCCGACGCCCACCTCTTCGTGCTGTCGCGCAAAAGCTTTGACGCCTTCGCCGATTCCCATAAGAAAGTGGGGTTGAACCTGATGGAAGGCCTCGCCAGCGTTCTGGCCAGTCGTCTGCGCTACACCAATGCTGAATTACGGGCATTGGAAGGCTGATCCGTCACGATCTGTCTGCCGCCCTCGCCTCTCGAAGAGTGAAGAAAAAGGTCGTTCCCTTCCCCGGAATGGATTCAAGCCAGATACGCCCATCATAGTCGTCGATGATCTTCTTGCAGATGGCAAGGCCGATGCCGGTGCCATCAAACTGATCGCGAGTATGCAAACGCTGGAAGATGCCGAAGATCCGCTCGAAATACTCGGACTCGATGCCGATACCGTTATCAGCCACACTGAATTCCCAGTCCCCGTTCGTTCGGCGTCCGCCGATCCGAATGGCGGGCGCGACATCGGGCTGCCGATATTTGAGCCCGTTGGCGATCAAGTTCTGGAACAACCGCATGATCTGCCCCTGATCCGCCATGACCGACGAATCCCGAATGCCGTCGTCCACACTGATGGTCGCACCACAATTCGTGATCGCCATCTCCAGATTGATCAGCGCCAATTCCAATACGGGGAAGACCGGCATGGCAATGATAGGTCCACTGAAACGACCGACGCGGGAATATTCCAGCAGATCAAGGACCAGTTGATCCATCCGCTTGGCCCCATCGCGGGCAAAGCCCAGAAAGTCATGACCATCTTGATCAAATGCTTCTCCGTACCGGCGCTCCAAAAGGCTGAGATAACTGCTGACCATCCGCAGCGGCTCCCGCAGATCGTGGCTGGCGACATAGGCGAATTGCTCCAACTCGGAATTGGAGCGTTCAAGCAATTTGGACTGGCTTTCCAATTGCCGGTTGGCGGCCAGAACCGCCGTATCGGCCGTCATGATGTCGGTGACGTCGTAGAACCACCCCAGTATGGCCACCTCACCACCAAACGTGATGGAGAAATAAGAGGCCGAGGCCCAGCGCGTCGCATCATCAGCAATCCGCAATCCCACCAGTTCGCTCTCGACCGCTGGCTGGGTCTTCAGGCGTTCGGATATCTTGTCGAAAACTGTTTTATCAGCATAGTGGTCCCGCGGGTCGCTTCCCAACACCCGCTCGGCGGCAAGCTTGGTTAACAAGGCGTAACTGCGGTTGGCATAGACGATGCGGCGACCGCCCTCGGTCGCAATTCTGACCGCAATGGGGCTGGTATCGAGCAGCGAGCGAAGTCGGTCGGCATCGGCGGTCTGATGCAGGACCTCAGCTGTCAAGCCACGCTCTCGCCGCCGCCAGGACCGGTGAATGGCAATGGCCAAGGCCACCAGTAAGGTGGCGATCAAACCGAACTGCCAGAGGGCGTTGTTGCGCAGTTGGCGCCAATCCCGAAACACGTCTTCATTGGCGAGGCCGACGCTGACGAAGAGCGGATAGGCCGCTAGACGCTTGACATAAAAGACCCGGCGAAGACCATCGGAAGAGCCTATGGCCTCGTAGCCGCCTTGATCCACTCCCTGGGCCAGCAACTCGGCCAGTTGCGGCGAGGCAGACCGAGTTCCGTAATAAGTCTCGGCATTCGCGGGGTCCGGCCAGCGGGCGTAAATGATCGGAATCCGGTCATACATCAGCACTGATGTCAGCGTCCCTGGATTGATCCGAGAAAATGTAGCCTTGATTTTGTCCAGGGAGACCAGAGCATAGACAATCCCGGCAAACGATCCATCCGCCTTGGTCAACGTCCGCGACAGCCGCATCACCCATCGCTGGTCCAGCCGGGACCTGATCGGCGGACCGATCACCAAGGTATTGGGGTGGGTATCGCGTTGGAGAATGAAATCCGTCCGATCGGCAATGCTGGTGAGTGGACTCTGATGAGCCTCTGGACCATAGCGGATGACTCCTTCCTGATCGGCGATCCTGAAGGCTATGGTCAAAGGCAGCCGGGACTGTTGATGCTGCAAATAGGCTTCAAGCGCGCCTTCGTCGATTCCCCTTCCGCTCTGCATGCGGGTGATCTCATCGACGGAGGTCAGCAGGGCCAAGTCTATTTCATGAATGGCTCCGCCGACATAGGCCTCCAGTACGTCCGTCAGAGTCCGGGCATCAGCCTCGGCCTGGGACTGAGCCCGGTTCCAGCCATTTGAAACGGACGAAACCAGAAGTGCCCCCACCAGCAAGACAGCGGTCACAGCAAGAGTGGCGATCCTGAACGCTATGACACGGCTGGATTCGCGCTTTCCGATCCATTGGGCTGGTGCAAGCTGATCCATGCTGCAAAATGCTCCAGGACGTTTCTACCGCTGACGTGCACAAACATAATTAGGAGCGGGGGAGCCAACGATCCAGCCCCTGAGAAATCCAATCCTATTCAAAAGCCATATCCCCGTGCCGGAACAATGACGATTTATTCTGAATTGATCTCAGGCTTCGGCAAAGCCAGAAACAGTTCTTCCAGCTTCTGACGCGCCCAAGGCGTCCGCCGGAGAAAGATCAGGCTGGACTTGATGCTGGGCTTGTTGAAGAAGCACTGGACATTGATGTGAGTGCACAGACCAGCCCAGCCGTAATGCTTGACCAAGGTGGTGAGTACGGTTTCCAGGGTGATCCCATGCAAGGGATTTTTGGGCTGTATGGAGGTCATGCCTCACCATAGAGCGAGACGGCCGTCTTGATCCAGACTTTCGATGACAGCGATCACGATACCGCCAGCAGAACCTCGGCCAGAGCATCGATCCGCGCCCGTGACGCGGTCTTGCGCCAGACCAGCAGAGTCCCGGTCCTCCAGGCTGCGGCGGTAAGAACAACCGCCAGCAGGGTCAGGCCCTTACCATCACCGCCTTGGTAATGTCGCCAGCTTCCACCACAGCACGGAAGACGATCTGATCGGAAAGCTCCCTTGTTCTCTTTCTGTGATGAATTTCATTATACGTAATTGCTCGCTGTCGGTAGAGTCGGCCTCGCTGCAACAGGCAGGGCAATCGGGTGAAGGGACATCATCCTCTCTATTTTTCGTCACCCTCGCGAAAGCGGGGGACCATGGTTGGGGCAGACGAAATGCATGGCCGAAAAACGTGCCTGTGGCGGCATGGTTTGCCGCTTTCACGGGAATGACGACAGCGTTTGCACAAATGCCCCATTGCCCTGGCTCAACAGGAGGATTCCATGGCCGACGGCCAATTGAGACGCGGTTATATGCTGGCCGGACTCATCATCATCATCTGGACCGGCTTTATTCTGGTGTCGCGCATGGGCGGAACCGGATCACTGACGCCGTTCGATATCGCCGCCATCCGTATGGGCACCGCCGGGTTGATTGTGCTGCCGCTATGGCTTCGCGCCGGACGCCGTTTCTTGCTGGACCCCAAGGTTATCGCGCTGACCTTGACCGGCGGCCTTGGCTATACCTTGCTGACCTTTTCCGCCTTCCGGCTGGCTCCTGCGGCTCATGCTGGTATCTTGTTGTCGGGATTTCAGCCTTTCGCCATGGCGTTCTGCGTCTGGGCCGTCATGGGCGAGCGGCCCTCGCTCCAGCGTTGGAGCGGAATTGCCATCATCGCATTGGGTGGAGCCACCTTAGCCTATGGCGTCTTCCAGGCCGACCAATCCACCTGGAGCGGTGACGCCATGTTCGTGGGAGCCTCGTTCTGCTGGTCGCTCTACACCGTGCTGGCCCGGCGCTGGAAAATCTCACCTTGGGAGGTAACCATCAATGTGGCCATGCTGGCCGCCCTGGTCTATCTGCCCGTCTACGCCATGGCTCTGCCCAAGAACATCGCCCAGGCCGGGCTGGGAGAAATCGCCCTTCAAGCCGCCTATCAAGGCGTTCTGGCCGCTGTGATCCAGATGGTGATCTATATGCGGGCCGTTGAATTACTGGGACCGTCACGCATGGGTGTGTTGGTGGCCCTGGTCCCGCCCCTGGCCGCAATCGCGGCAATTCCGGTCTTGAATGAGCCCGTGACTCCCATGGTCATCGCCAGTCTGCTGCTGGTTTCCACCGGTGTCTTCGTGGGGAATGCTGGCCCGTCCCTCCTGCCAAGGCTGAATAAATGCCAGACGTGAACATCAAGACCTGAACATCGAGACGTGAACATCAAGATCACCCTGCGGAGAAAGAAGGGGCGATAGCTTTTCCATGACCGAAACCCAGCAATTGGAAGCCATCTTCCGCGCAGCCCTCCTCCGGGTCGATCCCTATCGCATGCTGATGGATCACGTGACCCTGGTTGATGAGCGGCTGGTGGTGTCGTTCGACGGCTATCGTCATGAAGAGGATCTGAGCCGCTTCAACCGCATCTTGATTCTCGGCGCGGGCAAGGCCTCGGCCCGCATGGCGCTGGCCATGGAGCACATCTTGGGCGATCGCCTGAGCAAGGGCTTGGTGGTGGTCAAATACGGCCATGGTGAAGCGCTTGGATACACGGATGTGGCGGAAGCCGCCCATCCCACCCCTGATTCCAATGGCGTCGAGGCGGCAAGGCGGCTGGCCGGACTGGCGGCCGGGGCTGATAAGCATTGTCTGGTCATCTCCTTGATTTCTGGCGGCGGCTCCGCCCTGTTACCCTCCCCCATGATTTGCGACGAGGTCACCTTGACCCTGGAGGATAAGCAGGCCACCACCGCCGCCCTGTTGGCGTGTGGGGCGGACATTCACCAGATCAATTGTCTGCGCAAGCATCTGTCGGGCTTAAAAGGCGGGCGTCTGCTCTCTTTGCTGGCTCCGGCCCGCAGCCTGAACTTTATCTTGTCGGATGTGGTGGGTGACCGGCTGGATTCCATCGCCTCGGGCTTGACCGCCCCCGATCAGACCAGCTTCGCCGATTGCCTGGCCCTGGTGGAGTCTTACAATCTGCGGGATAAACTGCCGCCAAGCGTGATCTTGGCTTTGACCTCAGGTGCGGCGGGGCGGATTCCCGAAACCCTGAAGCCGGGCGATCCGGCCTTGGCCCTGACCACCAATATCTTGATCGGCACCAACCACACCGCTCTGCGCGCTGCCTGTGACAAGGCCACCGCCTTGGGCTATGGCGTGGTTCCGCTGACATGCAGCCTGACCGGTGAAGCCCGCGAAGCCGCAAAAATCTTATTCGGCATCGCCCGTGATGTCCGTGACCACGAGATGCTTGCCAAACGCCCCGCCTGTATCATCGCAGGAGGAGAGACCGTGGTCAGCCTGACCGGAAACGGCAAGGGTGGTCGCAATCAGGAACTGGCGCTGGCTTTCCTGATGGAAATGGCCAAGGACCCGAACAGGGGAGATGGAATCACCTTTCTATCCGCCTCCACCGATGGCAGCGATGGCCCGACCGATGCGGCCGGAGCTTTTGCCTCGCCCCATCTTTTAGCCGAAGCCCACCGCCTGGGCTTATCCCTGAACGCCTATCTACGCGACAACGATTCCTATCACGCATTTCAACAGCTGGGCGGCTTACTCAAGACCGGCCCCACCATGACCAATGTCTGTGATTTGCAGATCGCCCTGGTCACGTAATAAACCTCATTCTTGTAAGGTTGGCGTCAGCTTGGCGGGCTATGACGGATCGACATTCAGTGAATTCTGCTGTTTTCAGTCTGGAACATCCTCCAAACAGAAATTTTAGACACAGATGAACACAGATGAATTGAGAAATATGCTTATCTGTGTCCCGCATAGCGGGGATCTGTGTTCATCTGTGTCCCATTTCTCTGCCTATCTGCTTGAATGTCGATTGGCCTTAGGGCTTGTGATGTAAAAGGCCCTGCTTTTCCAGGGGCTTCATTCCAGCCGCCCCGCAGTCAGACGGATATGACGGTTCGCCAGATGATCCAAGACGTCTCGGTCATGGG
>JAYTWE010000605.1:0-1510 GCA_043744055.1 Magnetospirillum sp. | reverse complement strand
GCCAATAGCGGGCGAAGGGGGCGCCATTGGCGCAGGTGCTTTGGGCGATTTCATTTTCGTGATGGGGGAAGACCAAGTCCTGGCCGCCGCCATGAATGTCGAAGGTCTCGCCCAGATGTTCCAGGCTCATGGCCGAGCATTCGATATGCCAGCCGGGGCGACCGCGACCCCAAGGAGAGTCCCAGCCCGGAAGGTCGGGAGAAGACGGCTTCCACAGCACGAAATCGCCAGATTCCTTCTTGTAGGGGGCGACTTCGACGCGGGCTCCGGCGATCATCTCGTCTTGGGACCGGCGCGACAGCATACCGTAATCGCCCATGGAGCCCACGGCGAACAGCACATGGCCCTCGGCGGCATAGGCGTGCCCCTTGGCCACCAGCCGTTCGATCATGGTAATCATCTGGGTGATATGGGCGGTGGCGCGGGGCTCCATATCGGGGGGCAAGCAGTTCAACGCCCCGATATCTTCGTGGAACATGCGGGTGGTGCGCTCGGTGATGGCGCTGATGGGCTCGCCGGAATCCTTGGCGCGCTGATTGATCTTGTCATCCACATCGGTGATGTTGCGGACATAACGCACCGACGGATACAGGCTTTTCAGCAGCCGATAGAGCACGTCGAACACGATCACCGGTCGGGCATTGCCGATATGGGCGCGGTCATAGACGGTGGGGCCGCAGACATACATGCCCACATGGCCGGGAGCCAACGGCTCGAAGATGTCCTTGGTTCGAGTCAGCGTGTTGTAGAGAACCAGCGGCACGAATTTAAACTCCTGAAAACGAAATCAGGCCGTCAGGCCCTTCAGGCGGCTTTCCGCCCGCTCCCGCCCGATGAGAGGTAGCAGAGTCTTCAGCTCCGGTCCATTCTCGCGGCCGGTCAAAGCCATGCGTAAAGGGTGGAACAGGGCCTTGCCCTTACGGCCGGTGGCGAGTTTGACCGCTTCGGCGAAGCTGCCCCAGGTGGTGGAATCCCAGGGTTCCGGCGGCAGCAGGGTGGCGGCGGTATCGGTGAAGTCTTTGTCTTCGATGGCCGGAGCCAGGGCGGCGCGACAGATGGCCCACCAATCGGCGGCTTCGGACAGCAAGGTCAGGTTGGCGCGGATGGCCAGCCAGAAGGCCTCATCGGCTTCTGGCAGCCCCAGGCGATCCTTGATTTCGTCGAAACTGGCCGAATGCAGCAGCCGGGCGTCCAGGCGTTCCAACTCGGCCGGATCGAATTTCGGGGTGCCGCGACCGAACTTGTCCCAGCCGAATTCTGCGGCCAGATCGGCCAGGGAGTGGCGGATTTCGATGGCATCGGAGGTGCCCAGCTTGGCGAGAAGCGAGTTCAGCGCCATGGCTTCGACCCCTTGCTCGCGCAGGTCGCGCAGCGAGCCCGAGCCCAGGCGCTTGGACAGGCCCTCTCCCCCGGCTCCGGTCAACAGCGGCAGATGGGCGAAGGCGGGGGGCGTTCCTCCCAAAGCCTGGAATAGCTGAATCTGCGGGGCCGAGTTGGTGACGTGATCTTC
>JAYTWE010000604.1:0-3500 GCA_043744055.1 Magnetospirillum sp. | reverse complement strand
TCTTGGTGGCAATGTTGCGCACCGCGTCCACCGCGTGATGGGTGGCGGCCCGCATACTGTCGATCTGGCTGGAGATTTCATCGGTGGCCCTGGCGGTCTGATTGGCCAGATGCTTGACCTCGTTGGCGACCACGGCAAAGCCCTTGCCCGCTTCTCCCGCCCTCGCGGCTTCGATGGTGGCGTTCAGCGCCAGCAGATTGGTCTGGCTGGCGATCTCGGTGATGAGATTGACCACTTCGCCGATTTTCTGGGCCGCTTGGTTCAGGCCGTTGATGGCGGTATCGGTCTCGGTGGCGACGTTAACGGTTTCCTGGGCCATGGTGGCGGAAATCTGAATGCGCTTGGCCACTTCGCGGATGCCGGCGGCCACCTGTTCCGCGGCGGCGGCGACAGTTTCCACATGGGTCGATGCGTGGTTGGCGGCATCGGCGACGCGGGTGGAGGTGTCGCTGGTCTGGCTGGCGATTTCCGACATCTGGCGGGCGGTGGCTTCCAGTTCGGTGGCGGTGGCGGCGACGACGCCGGTCACGTGCTTGATCGTGTCGCCCACCCCGGTGGCTTCGGAGGTGAAGGCCTTGGCGCGGGCCTCCATCTGGGACAGCGCTTTGTTGATGAGCCGGGCATGATCGGCGAACTCTCCCACCATGCCGTCAGTCAGGATGTGGCGGAAGTAGCGTCCCTCGGAGGTCAGCGCCATGGCGGCGTCGGCTTCCTTGGTGAAGACTTCGGTCAGGTCCAGCAGACGGTTGATGGTCTGGTCCAGCTGACGCAGGATGCCGCCCTCCTTGATGTCGATGACGCGGGCGTCCAATCGGCCCGAGGCGGCTTCACCCAGCACGGCACAGGCGCGGTGAATGGAGAACCGCGCCCGGTTGATGAGGAAGAGGGCGGTCAGCGCCGATACGGCGCCCAATCCCATGGCGGCGGCATCCATGGCCGCGCCCCTGGTCAGGGCGATGGTGGCTCCCACGGCGCAAAGACCGGCGGCGATGATACAGGCGATCAGCGCCTTAGAGAGAGAAGACGAATTCATCGTAGGGCACTCCGGCATTTTGCAGCGTGGCGACAACGGCTTGGAAAGCCGCCTCCATTCCGACTTTGCGGTCGGGATGGCCCTGTTCGATAGCAAGCAATTGCCGATACAGGCCTTCGGCCTTCTCCACCGCCTCGCGGCGTGGGGCGCGACGGTTGGAATGATAGCTGACGATGGTTCCAGATGCGTCGAAGGTGGGCGTCACATGGGCCAGGACCCAGTAATGGTCACCGTTTTTCGCCCGGTTCTTCACATAGGCGAAGATTTCTTTTCCGGCGGAAATGGTGTCCCACAAAAGCTTGAAGACGCAGCGCGGCATATCCGGGTGGCGGATAATGCTGTGCGGCTGATTGAGAATCTCGCGTTCCGCATAGCCAGCCATGCGGAGGAAAATCTCATTGGCATAGATGATGCGGCCTTTGGAATCGGTTTTGCTGACAATGATCTCGTCGCTACCGAAGCTCCGCTCCACACCAGAAAGGTATATATCTGAAGCCTTCATGCCCCTTGCCCCACAGAGACTATAACAATAGGATAGCTACCCAAAAGGCTGGCGCAATACTCCCCGCCTCCGTGCCCATTATAGCAAATCCGAGTGCGAAACATACAAGTTTAGATGCGTCAGCTTCTGACAAATTGTTGCGATATGACAAGCATATGATTTCTGATCACCTGTAACTTCATTCCGTTGCTTTGTCTTAATAGCTGGGCTGGTCGAAATATTTTTAGAGATATTTTAAATCAACCTGAGGTTAAATGTCGACTGGTGAGATTTTGCGTTATTGGCTGGCGTCGGGGCTTTCCCATTGGCGCTGGCTGGCTTATGGTCTGCGAAACTCTAAGTCAGTGACGCTCATATGAATTATCGCCACGCCTATCACGCGGGCAATTTTGCCGATGTGATGAAGCATGCCGCCATCGCTTTGGTGGTGGATTCCCTGATGCGCAAGGACAAGCCGTTCTTTGCCTTGGATACCCATGCCGGAATCGGCGGCTATGATCTTGCCTGCGTGGCGGCGGAGAAGACCGGCGAGTATCTTGGCGGCATCGCCAAGGTTTTGGACAGCCCCAATCCCCCCGCAGCACTTTCTCCCTATCTCGACGTGGTTCGGGCTTTCAATCCCGATGGCGGTTTGCGCTGGTATCCTGGCTCGCCAGAGGTGGTCCGTACCATGATGCGGAGTGATGACCGCATGGCCTTGGTGGAGCTTCATCCCGAGGATGTGGAGGATCTCCGCCGTCGCTTCGCCTCAGATCGCCGGGTCGGAGTGCATCATTTGGACGGCTATGTGGCAGCCAAGGGATTACTGCCGCCGCCCGAGCGGCGTGGGCTGATTTTGATTGATCCGCCTTTCGAGGTCCGAGATGAGATGGTTCGGCTTCTGTCATCCCTGCGCCGTATCCGCCGTCTGTGGCCGACCGGAATCGTGCTGGCGTGGTACCCCATCAAGGGGCGCGAGCCGGTACGACACTTCCATCAGGCCATCCGAGACGAAGGCGGGCCGAAGACCCTGGCGGTCGAGCTGTTGATCCGCCCCGATGACGACCCCTTCCGGTTGAATGGCTGTGGCTTGCTGGTGGTTAACCCTCCTTGGCAGTTGGCCGAGTCCCTGGCGGAAGTTCTTGCCTGGCTGGCCCCGCTCCTGGCTCCGGGGCAGGGGAGCTGGAACCTGGACTGGCTGATAGAGGAAGAGGTTAGGACATAAGACTGTGGGGTTAATGCCCTACTTCTCTTGGTCCTATTCCTTTTCTCATTTCCTGTTTCATGGCGAGCTGATGCAGATTGCAATCATATCTGTAGGCAATGAGGGCCATATGATCGCCATTTGGGACAACCGACTATCTATCGGAAATGCGGCCATTGATGGGGAACATCGTCTTGTCCTCAATCTGCTGAACGAGTTGGAGGTGGCGTTTGCCGTCACTGCTCCTACTGTTGTGGTGGAAAAAGCACTGGAGGCTTTGGTTAACGCGGTGGATCGTCACTTCGCCAGGAATGAATCCCACGCAGAAGGTCCGGTGGGGCGGCATGTGGCGTTTTCCGCCAAGGTCCATCGGTTGCTGCGGCAGTGGCGCGATGGGGACCGTCAGTGCATTGACCGCCGGGTTCTGCTGGACTTAGGACAGCGCTGGATCGACCATATGGGGCGCCGCGAAGCCCCTTGCGCTCCGAAACGGTCGAAACATGGGACCTTGGGCCAGAGCGCCGTTATTTAAGGCTCCTTGTTCGAACGGCTTACCGCTCCAGCAACTCCAGCAACGGCCCCCACTCCAAAGCATAGGATCGCGCACGGCGGTCGGTTGCTTCCAAGACCGTGGAGCCCAGGGCGGCGACGGAGGGATAAATCTGGCTATCGCGCAGACGCGCCACCACCGGGAAGCCCAATCCGCCAAAGAAGCCGTCCAGATGGTCGCTGGCGCGGGTTCCAGGCTTGAGCCTATTCCCCACTACGGCGACGAGCCGCTT
>JAYTWE010000603.1:0-5484 GCA_043744055.1 Magnetospirillum sp. | reverse complement strand
TTGGGATTGCCGGTGGTGCCGGATGTGTAGTTCAGGGTGATGGACTGCCACTCGTCGGTGGGCATGGTCCAGGGCAGATCGGCTCCGGCTTCGTTCAGCAGGTCTTCATAGGTCTTTTCGCCCAGCAGCTCGCCGCCTTTGTACTGGGGGTCGTCCACGTCGATCACCGGAATGGTGCGGCCCAAGGCGGCCAGGGCCTTCTTGACCACCGGCGAGAATTCGCGGTCGGTAATGAGGATCTTGGCTTCGGCGTGGTTGAGGATGAAGGTGATGGCGTCGGCGTCGAGCCGGGTGTTGATGGCGTTCAGCACGGCACCGGTCAAGGGCACGCCGAAATGAGCCTCGAAAGTCTCGGGCGTATTGGCCCCCATCATGGCGACGGTATCGCCCAGGCCGATGCCTCGCGCCGTCAGGGCGGCGGCCAGCTTGCGGCAGCGGGTGAAGGTCTCGGCCCAGGTCCGGCGGACAGGGCCATGGATGACGGCGAGGCGGTCCGGCCAGATTGCGGCGGCGCGTTCCAGGAAGGTCAGCGGAGTCAGCGCGACGAAATTAGCGTCGTTCTTGTCGAGACCCGATTCATAAGGATTGGCAGCGGTCATGAACGATTTCTCCCTTCCGGCATTGATTGCCCGCCGCGATTTATCACAGCATTGCGGTGGGGTGTATCAGTCCGGTATTGCTCAAGTTTCTCTGGATTATAACGAATTGTGTCTAGATCCAAGCGACGTCGGCGGCGAACAAATAGCCTGCGCCGTAGACGGTTTTGATGAGGCGTGGGGTCTTCGGATCGGATTCGATTTTCTTGCGAATGCGCGAGATCCGCACATCAATGGAGCGGTCAAAGGGGAACTCGTCGCAGTCTTGATCGTCGCCCTGCAATTGTTCGCGCGACAGCACCCGCTTGGGAGCGCGCAGCAAAGATAACAATAGCCGGGATTCGGCGGCGGTCAGGCTTTCCTGGCGGCCATCTTCGGCACTCAGCATCAAATTGCCGGAATCAAACACCCAGTCGGCAAAGCGAGCGCGGCTGGTGGGAGAGGCCGAGGCATTGGCCAACTGGTCCCTGCGGCGGATAACGCTGTTGACGCGGGCTACCAGCTCACGCGGCTCGAAGGGTTTGACGATGTAGTCGTCGGCTCCTAGTTCCAGCCCCAGCACCCGGTCGGAAACCCCACCCCGCCCGGTCAAGATGATGACGCCAAAGCGCACGTCTTCCCATAATTCCCGCACCAGGGTCAGGCCGTCCATGTCGGGTAGACCAAGATCGACGATGCACAGATCGGGAGCTTCGCGGCGGATGGCTTGGCGGGCGTCGCGGCCATTGGCCAGGACCGTCACGGTATAGCCGTATTCCTCCAACACCTGACGCAGCAGGGTTCGGATATCAGCCTCGTCCTCGATGACGTAGATACGTTTCTTGGCGTTCAACCTGCGGTCCCTCAGATGCCACGGGCTTCTTCCGCCGTCCGGCCGATTGCAGCGACCAGATCGGACTTGTCCCAAGGCTTTCTTAATATGACCAGATCGGATGCGCTGGCGCTAGTGTCGAAGGAAAAACCGCTGACGAGAATGACGTGAATGTTTGGGTGGTCCCGTCGAATGCGCCGTGCCAGTTCGATACCGCTCATTCCCGGCATGACCACATCGGAAACCACCAGGCGCAATCCATCAATCTGGTCCACCAGTTCGGCGGCTTCATCGCCGTTGGCAGCCTCTAGAACGGAGAAACCCAGATCCACCAATTGGCCGCGCAGGACATCGCGCACATCGGCATCATCCTCGACGACGAGGGCAAGATGGCCCTCCCACTGGGCGAAGGCGTTTTGATCGGGAGCGCCGGGCGAGTCCAGCGTCAACGGTGCGGGAGCGGCGCGGGGCAGCAAGATGGTGATGGTGGAGCCTTCACCCAAGATACTATCCAGAGTGATATAGCCGCGCGACTGCTTGACGAAGCCATAGACCATGGACAGGCCCAGGCCGGAGCCAAGCCGCTTGGTGGTGAAGAAGGGCTCAAAGGCTTGGGTCAGCACCTCGGGGGCGAATCCCATGCCGGAATCGGCGACCCGGATTTCCAGGTAATCATCGGGAGCTACAGCCTCGTCGAAGTTGATAGGGTCAACCACTGTCCGAATGCTGATCCCAATTTCCAGCTGGCCCCCATCGGGCATGGCGTCACGGGCATTCAGCGCTAGATTAATCAGGGCGTTTTCCAACTGGTTGGGGTCGGCGATGGCCCAACAGCCGTCGCCCTCGTCGGGGACCTTGATGCCGATGGAGCTGGGAAGCGAACGCCGCAGCAAGATGGCGATCTCGCGCACCAGGGCGCAGACCTCAACCGGTTCCGGCTTCAGTGGTTGCTGGCGGGAGAAAGCCAAGAGGCGCGACGTGATATCAGCGCCGCGACGGCTGGCCCGAACCGCTGGCTCCAGATAGGTGTCCAGTCCGGGGGTGTCTTCGTATTTCTCCCGCGCCGCCGCCAGATTGCCAAGGATGATGGAGAGCAGATTGTTGAAGTCATGGGCGAGTCCGCCCGACAACTGCCCCACCGCCTTCATGCGCTGGGCCTCCATCAGGCGGGCTTCGTTTTCCTTCTCGTCCGAGACGTCGAGCGCTAAGACGAACATGGCGACCACCGCCCCATTGGCGGCAATCTGGGGGATCAGGGTGGTCTTGACCACGACGGTATGCCCGGATGGGTGAGGATAGCTGTATTCAAACGTGACCTCTTCACCCGCCCAGGTCTGGGCCATGAAGGGCTCGATACTGGCATGGGCGCGCCGTCCGATGGCGGCCTTCAGCTCGCGGCCCATTACCGCCGCTGCTTCTTGGCGGACCAGTTCCGCCCAGCGGCGATTGGCGAAACGGATGGTCTCGTCACGGCTGAGATAGGCGATGGCGGCGGGAATGGCGTCCAAGATCAGCCGCTGGCGGGTTTCGGCCTCCTCCAGCTCTCGGGTCCGGTCGCGGACACGGGAGTCCAAGGTGACGATATCGCCGCGAACCCGGCGGATCATGCCGTCGAAGGCCCCGGCCAGCAGACCGATTTCGTCATCGCGCTGAATGCCGCTTTCCACGTTCAGATTTCCGGCATGGACCTGTTCAGCGGTTTCCGCCAGGCGGTTGAGCGGGCGCACCAATCGGCTGACCGCCAGATAGCCCAATGCGCTGGCCACCACCATCAGGGCCAGCGCGATGGTCATCAGGCGGTTGCCCAGCACCGCCGAGGATCGCTTCAACTCCTCCACATAGACCGACGACGCGATATACCAGTCAAAGCCCTTAAAGTGGCGGACCCAGGAAATCTTTTCATAGGAGTAGTTGCCGGGGTCCGAGGGCTTGTCCCAGCGATAGGTCAGAGGGCGGTCGCTGTCGGCGGCTTCCTTCAATTCAGCGTTGATGGGGCGTCCGGTGGCGGGGTCGGTCAGGGTGCCGAACTCGGTTCCCTCGATATTGGCGTTGGGGTGGATAATCATGTTGTTGGCGGCGTCGAAAATATAGACATAGCCGGTTCGCGCGATGCGGATATTACGGAGCGCTTGGCGCAGATCGGTGATGGCTTCGGCCTTGCGCCGCTCCACTTCCTTGTCGATATCGTCCAGATAGGCGCCGGTACCGATCACCAGACCCCGACGCGGCAGATCGACGAAATAGGAAATCTTATCGGTCGTCTGTGTTTCGCCCAGGCGTTGCCAGGGATAGGTATGAAAGCCTTCACCCCTCTCGCGGGCGATATTGATGATGGTGGGCAAGATGGGGCGGCCTTCGGGGTCAAGCCGTCCCGATGCATCATGGCCGTGGAATTCCTGGTCGGGATGGGATTGGATCACCGAGGAATAGTCGGTCACCCAGATATAATCGTTATTGCCGTATTTGAAGGCGCGCAGACCGTCGAAGGCCTGTCGGCGGCCTTCTTGTTCGGATATTTCGCCCCGATCGACGCGCGAGAAGACGTATTCCAGATAGGACGCGGCCAGGGACACCACATCGCGCAGCTGGGTCTTGTAAGAATCCACGGTGATGGTGCGCTGGTCTTCCAGGCTACCGTTGATCTTGCCCGCCATGACAAAGACATTGTCCAAGATGGTGCGGCTGGCGTTCAGCTCGATCTCATAGGCCTTCTCCTCGATCAGCGGGACCGAGAAGGCATAGATGGCGGCCGAGAACACCGCCACCGCAGCGACGATGGCCGAGAAGAGTCTGAAGAAGAGGCGAGATCGAATCATGACCCGATCATTTCAAACCCTGGCCTCGGGCTCAATGGTGACGTAGCCGCCGCATGGCAGGGTCCCGGCTACAATTCGTAATGATTGCCAGATAGTCCTGCAAAACTCTTTTGCTAGTCCGGGGGTGAAAAATACTCACGCCGGAGGGGACATGCCTAATTCAGCCATCTACGAGCGGGTTCGCCAGAACCCGAAATTCCATGAACTTGTGCGAAAGCGCACTCGTCTGGCCGTCACCTTGTCGGTGATCGTGCTGGGGGCTTATTACTGCTTCATGATGGTCGTGGCCTTTGCGCCGGGCATACTGCGCACCCCCTTGTCGCAAGGTTCTAATCTGACCGTGGGCGTTCCCATCGGAGCCGCCATCATCGTGATCTCCTGGCTGTTGACCGGGCTTTACTCGTATTACGCCAATGGCGAGTTCGAGCAGCTGAACAATGACGTGGTCCGCGAGGTGCTGGAATGAGTCGCTCTCTTTTGATTGACAGCCCCTCAATCGGCGGGCAGGCCACCTCCGTGGCCCTTGCCTCCCGCGGCACGAGCCGCGCGGTCGCTTTGCGATCGATAGTTCTTCTGGTTGTGGCTGCCCTGCTGGTTGCCGGACCTGCTCTGGCCGGTCCCGGTGATCTGGGCGGCTCGGAGAAGCAGCCGGTGAACGTGACCGCCATCGCCATGTTCTTTGCCTTTGTCATGGGGACGTTGGGCATTACCTATTGGGCGTCCAAGCGGACCAAATCCACCGCCGACTTCTATACCGCTGGCGGCGGCATCACCGGGTTCCAGAACGGCATGGCCATCGCTGGTGATTATATGTCGGCCGCCACCTTGCTGGGCTTGTCCTCCCTGGTTTTCGCCAAGGGCTTTGACGGCTTCATCTACACGATCAGCTTCTTTGTGGGCTGGCCCATCATCTTGTTCCTGCTGGCCGAGCGTCTGCGGAATCTGGGCCGCTACACCTTTGCCGATATCGCGTCCTATCGTTTGGACCAGTCCAAGGTCCGCACCTTCGCGGCCATGGGCTCACTGACGGTGGTGTGCTTTTATCTGATCGTCCAGATGGTGGGCGCCGGGCAGCTGATTAAGCTGCTGTTCGGTCTGGATTATGCCGTGGCGGTTATCATCGTCGGTGTGCTGATGGTGGTCTATGTCACCTTCGGCGGCATGATCGCCACCACCTGGGTGCAGATCATTAAAGCCGGTCTTTTGCTGGGCGGCGGTGTTTTGCTGTGTATCTTGGCTTTGTCCAAGTTCGGCTTCAGCC
>JAYTWE010000602.1:0-3838 GCA_043744055.1 Magnetospirillum sp. | reverse complement strand
TGTAGACGAAGGTTCCGCCGCGCTCGACCCCAAGAAATTCCCGATCCATCACAAGACTGTCTGCGTCATAGAGGGTGATGGTCTGGAATTTTCCATTGGCAGGAACGGCAAAAGTTTCAACCAGGGCGCTATGAACACCTTCGGAAACAGAGATTTGCTGATTCCTGGGCATTGATCTGGGGAGAGTGAGATTAACGACGGGCATTATGATCTCCGTTCAAGCATTTATTCGAAGAATAATTTTCGGCATAAAAATTACTTATTACAAACTACTTGTATTCATGATGAGTTGAAATAATTTCATTTCTCTAGATGGCTATTTAGGACTAACCAATATATCGAATATAATTATTATATCCGAGGGCGTGGCCATGAATCCCATCATTAACTATCGTATAATGGCTCCAGATTTATACCGGAGTCTTCGTGCCTTTACCTTGGCGTTGCCGACCGATCAGGTGCCGGGTCAACTGCTCCATCTGATTGATCTGCGGGTGTCTCAGATCAATGGGTGTCGCTTTTGTCTGGAGCTGCATACCGAGGAGGCGCGGCGAGAGGGAGAAAGCCTGGAACGCATTGAGGCCTTGGTTCATTGGCGAGACAGCGCCTTGTTCACGGACTCTGAACGCTGTGCGTTTGAATGGGCTGATGCCATGACCCGTCTTGATCGTGACGACCATGGCCGACAAGACCTGATAACGGCATTACGGGAGCATTTCGATGATGGGGCCATCAGCCGTCTGACCTTTGCCATTGCTGGAATCAATGCCTGGAACCGTATCGCGGGAGCATTCCATCGTCACGATGGAGAGTTGGCCGATGCGCCGTGCTGAAGCCCTGCGCCGGATTGCTGTGCGGGCTTTCTATCGTTGGCTTTGGCGTGCTCTGCGCCAAAAGGCCAAGATGATCCGCCACCTAAGGTGGACGAGATAATCTCACGTTGCATTGAGGCTTAGTCGTTTGTAGTGAACATATATTATGGCGATAATGACATAATTGCTATTAAAGCGGAGCAATCGTCATGTACAAGTTGCCAAGCATGCCAAATATTATTGCAATAACCATCGCTATAATATGGATGGCTTTCCATCTGTTTATTTCATCTCATTTGCTTAAAATCTCGGATACACCAGCAACATATGATGAAGTTCCACACCCATTCTTGATGCGAGATTAGGGAGGGGATATGGACAATATGGGGCAGCCGGATCGTTTGGACCGACGAATCATTATAATGGTTGCGGCTGGCTGTGCCATTTCATTGGTTACGTTCGGGGCTCGGAGCGCCTTTGGCGTCTTTACCGAGCCGTTGTCCAGTTTCTATGATTGGCCGAGAGGCATTTTCGCCTTGGCTCTGGCCTGGCAAAATCTGATCTGGGGGATTTCGCAACCTTTGTGTGGGGCGCTTGGCGAACGGTTCGGGGCATGGCGGGTTCTGGTGGTGGGGGGAATTCTCTATGCCGCTGGACTCATCATGATGCCAGCCGTCGATGCGCCCATTGGGCTGCACATGACTGCGGGACTGTTGGTTGGTTTGGGAATGGGTGGTGCATCTTATATCACCGTCATCAGTGTTCTGGGGCGTGATGTTCCAGAAGCGCAACGCGGCTGGGCACTTGGTCTTTGCACGGCCGCCGGGTCGTTGGGGCAATGCTTGATGGTCCCCATGGGGCAGGTGTTTCTGGATTTGTATGGGTGGCAGATTGCCGTGATGTTGATCGGTGGACTGGTCGCGCTGGTGCCGGTGATGGCGCTTGGACTTCGGGTGGAACGTAACGAGGATCGTGTTGCTAAGGTCTCGGACGAATCCTTGGCTCAGGTGCTGCGGCGGGCCTGCGTTCATCCCAGCTATCTGATGGTGACGGGTGGCTTTTTCGTCTGCGGGTTCCAGCTTTCCTTCATAACCGTGGATCTGCCGTCACATCTGACGGATAACGGCATCACCGCCACGGTGGCCGCCCTGGCCATGTCCACCATTGGAATTTTCAACATGGTGGGGGCTTATGGTGCGGGCGTCTTGTCCAGCCGCTATAGCCGCAAATATCTGCTCAGTCTGATTTATACCGGTCGGGCGGTGGCCATCGCCGTCTTTATTGTGTTGCCGCCGACCCCGATTACCACCCTGGTTTTTGCCGCCAGCATGGGGTTGCTATGGCTCTCGACCGTGCCTCTGACCTCGGGTCTGGTGGCGTTGATGTTTGGTTCGCGTCATATGGCAACCTTGTTTGGCCTGACATTCCTCAGTCATCAGATCGGCTCGTTCCTGGGTGTCTGGCTGGGTGGGGTAATCTTTGATGCGACTCAATCTTATGGTTTGGCCTGGTGGCTTTCGGTGGGTCTATCCTTGCTTGCGGCCATGCTCAACCTGCCCATATCCGAGCGTCCGGCTTGGCTTCGACCGGTTCCGGCGGAATAGGCCATGACCCGTCATGGGTTGGCCGTATTGCTGTTGGGCATCTTCGTTATGATCGCTGTGGTCGCTGCTGGTATCGCCGTGGCGGCCGGTGGCCCTGATGCGTGGCTGATTCTTAGACTTATGGCCGGTCCCATGATCTTTCGGTGTGGATAAAAGTTTCCCCCCACCTTGAGGTGGAGGGAAAAGTTTGTGTTCCGCCGGGGGACGCAATAACCGGCGGGACCTCTGTCAGCGACCGACGAAGTGCGGGGGCCGCTTTTCAATGAAGGCAAGGATGCCCTCGTGAAAATCTTCGGACGGCACCACCATTCCGAAATGAGCGGCTTCGATGGCCAGACCTTCGTCAATGGGCACGTTGAGGCCGCGTGATACCGCTCCGATCGTTGCAGCGACCGCCAATGGTGATTTCTCCATGATGCGTTTGGCCAGGGCACGGGCCGCGATCAAGAGCTGGTCGTGGGCAACCACCCGATTGATGAGGCCGATGGCTTCGGCCCGCTCGGCGGAAATGGTATCGCCCGTCAGCAGCATTTCCAGTCCGCGCTTGCGTCCCACCAAACGAGGGAGTCGTTGGGTGCCGCCAAAGGGCGGCGGGAAGCCAAGATCAATCTCGGGCTTGGCGAAGCTGGCTTCCTGACTGGCGACGGCCAGATGCATGGCCTCGGTGATTTCGCAGCCTCCTCCGAAGGCCAAGCCATTGACAGCGGCGATGATCGGCTTGGGGAAGCTCTCCAGCCGCGCCGTCAGGCGCTGACCACGTCGGACGAAATCGCGGAGCGCCGTTTGCGTGCCCTGAGAAACGACGGAGGAGAATTCCGCGATATCGGCGCCAGCGGAAAAAGCCCGGCCTTTACCGGTGATGATAATGGCATTGACCTCGGGGTCGCGCTCGATGGTGTCGAGCAGGACCATCAGGGTGTCGATAATGGCGAAGTTGATGGCGTTCAGTTTTTCTGGGCGGTTCAGCGTGAAGACGGCGATGCCGTCGCTGATTTCGCATAAAACGACTTCGGACATGGGACTCACCTCATTTTTGGATTGTGGTGTCGATACGAACCCAGGTGGTCTTCAGCTGGGTGTATTTGTCGAGGGCGTGGAGCGAGCGATCCCGTCCGCCGAAGCCTGATTGCTTGACGCCGCCGAACGGCACGGTCATATCGCCTGAATCGTAGCAATTGACCCAGACGATGCCCGCCCGGAGGGCACGGCTGAGACGGTGGGCACGGTCAAGGCCAGAGGTCCAAAGACCGGCGGCAAGGCCATGGATTCCGTCATTGGCCAGATGGACGGCCTCGGCCTCGGTTTGAAAACTTTGCACCGTCAGGACTGGACCGAAAATTTCTTCACGCAAGATGGTCATGTCGGGGGAGACCTGGTCGAATATGGTCGGGCGGATGAAATGGCCGACGCCATGAACCCTGA
>JAYTWE010000601.1:0-2360 GCA_043744055.1 Magnetospirillum sp. | reverse complement strand
CGACCGCCACCCTTCTGATTGAAGGGCTTCTTGGTGGTGCCGGAGATCTCGCTGATCCCCTTAGTCTTGTGATTGCCGGTCTGGCGCTTGGCCAACTGCCAGTTCACCGCACGGAACAAGATGTCCGTGCGCACCGGCAGACCGAACACGGCGTCAGCCAGTTCGATTTCACCGACGGTCTGGTTATCCAGGCTGATTACGTTCGTCTTCATCGCCTTTATCCTTTACTCGCCGGCGGCCGCGGCCTTGATACCGGCCGGGAACGGCACGCCATCAGGCAGCTTGCGCTTCACCGCGTCGCGGACGAGCACCCAAGACCCCTCGTGACCGGGAACCGAACCCTTAACCAGGATCAGGCCGCGATCGGCGTCCGTGGACACCACGGTGAGGTTCTGAGTGGTCACCTGCGTCGCGCCCATGTGACCGGCCATTTTCTTGCCCTTGAACACCCGACCGGGGTCCTGGCGTTGGCCGGTGGAGCCGTGGGAACGGTGAGACACCGAAACGCCGTGCGTGGCTTCTAGACCACGGAAATTCCAGCGCTTCATCGCACCGGCGAAACCCTTGCCGATGGTGGTGGCGGTCACGTCCACGTACTGGCCGGGAACGAAGTGAGCAGCGGAGAGCTCTGCGCCCACGTCGAGAATGTTCTCGGCGGACACGCGGAACTCGGCGACTTTCTTCTTGGGCTCGACTTTCGCCTTGGCGAAGTTGGCGCGAGCAGGCTTGCTCACGTTCTTCACCTTGGCAACGCCAGCACCAAGCTGGACGGCCACATAGCCGTCAATTTCCACAGAGCGGGTCGAGACCACCTGACAGGTGTCGACCTTCAACACGGTGACGGGCACATGCGTGCCGTCTGCGGTGAAGATCCTCGTCATACCGACCTTCTGGGCGATGAGACCAGATCGCATCGTTTGGTTCTTCCTTAGAGCTTGATCTCGACGTCGACGCCGGCGGCCAGGTCGAGCTTCATGAGCGCATCAACGGTCTGCGGGGTCGGATCGACGATATCCAGCAGACGCTTATGCGTACGAATTTCGAACTGCTCGCGCGACTTCTTGTCGATATGCGGGCTACGGTTGACGGTGAACTTCTCGATCCGGCTGGGAAGCGGGATCGGTCCGCGCACCTGCGCCCCGGTCCTCTTGGCGGTGTTTACGATCTCGCGGGTGGACTGATCCAACACGCGATGATCGAACGCCTTGAGGCGGATGCGGATGTTCTGGCTATCCATGTTCAAGTCATCCGTCAAAATCGGATCGACGCCCCCGTCGGGGCGCCGATCGGTGAAAACAGCTAGTTCAAAGAGCCTCCCGCAGTCAGCGCCCCCGATGTTGGAGCCGCTCTTACGGAATGAGGCCGAAGCCGAAGGCGGATTTATACAGAGAGTCCGCCCCCTTGGCAACACCAAAGAGTCACATATATTGTCCGCCATTAACGGCGATCACCTGACCGGTGATAAAGCCCGCCGCATCGCTGGATAAGAAGGCCACCGTGGCCGCGATATCTTCGGGACGCCCCATGCGGCCGACCGGAATCTTTGCGGCCTCCTGCTCTAAAATATCAGGCCGCATGGCCTTGGTCATCTCGGTCAGGATAAAGCCGGGAGCCACGCAATTGGCGGTAACGCCCTTCGCCGCCATCTCCAGGGCGATGGACTTGGTCAGGCCGATCATGCCCGCCTTGGCGGCAGCATAGTTGGCTTGGCCGAACTGGCCCTTCTGCCCATTCATGGAAGAGATATTGATGATGCGCCCCCAACCCCGCTCCCGCATGGCAGGGCCAAGACAGCGCACAGTGTTGAACACCGAGCTGAGATTGACGTCGATCACCGAGTTCCACTGGGTGCGGCGGCACATCTTGTGGACCAGCCCATCCCGAGTGATGCCCGCGTTGTTGACCAAGATATTGATGGCGCCGTGTTTCGCCTCCATATCGGCCAAAACGGCTTCGACCTTATCAAAGTCGGAGACGTCCAGGGTATAGGCGAGCCGCCCTGTCTCGTCGGCATAGCGCTTGACCTTGTCCTCGACCACATCCACGACGATGACCTCCACACCATCGGCCACCAGGGCCTGGGCGATGGCGGCGCCAATACCGGCGGTACCGCCGGTGACCAATGCTCTACGCTTCATGTTCACCCTCACTGCTTTGTCGGTCGAGGCGCGATCTCTGCCGCATCTCCGACCCGCTCCAACATGCAACAACGCCCGGAGGTTTCCCTCCGGGCGTTGCCGATACTTCCGTCGAAGGAAGATTACTCGACGATGGATGCAACCACGCCGGCACCCACGGTACGACCACCTTCACGGATGGCGAAACGCAGGCCTTCGTCCATGGCGATCGGGCAGATCAAC
>JAYTWE010000600.1:0-1763 GCA_043744055.1 Magnetospirillum sp. | reverse complement strand
CCGCCAATATGTTCGAGTTCTGGGACTGGGTGGGGGGGCGCTATTCCCTGTGGTCGGCCATTGGCCTTTCCATCGCGGTGGCGGTGGGGTTCGATCATTTCGAGGGTCTGCTGGACGGCGCTTTCGCCATGGACGAGCATTTCCGCACTGCGCCCTTTGCCGCCAATATGCCGGTGATCCTGGCCATGTTGGGTGTGTGGTATGGCAATTTTCTGGGGGCGCAGGCTTATGCCGTGCTGCCCTATGACCAGTATCTCCACCGGTTGCCCGCCTATCTCCAGCAACTGGACATGGAGAGCAACGGCAAGGGCACCGCGAAGGATGGCGCGCCCGTTGATTGGCAGACCGGGGCCATGGTGTTCGGCGAGCCCGGCACCAATGGCCAGCACGCTTTCTATCAGTTGATCCATCAGGGCACCAAGCTGATCCCCTGCGACTTCCTGGCCGCGGCTCAGACTCATAATCCCTTGGGCGAGCACCATCTGATGCTGCTGTCCAATTTCTTAGCCCAGCCGGAAGCCCTGATGCGGGGCAAGGACGAGGCCGAAGTCCGCGCTGAATTGCTTGCGGCGGGGTTAAGCGAGGCCGAGATCGCTTTCCAGCTTCCTCACCGGGTGTTCTCGGGCAATCGTCCCACCAATAGCTTGCTGTATCGCCAGCTTGACCCCCGCACTCTGGGGATGCTGATCGCGCTGTATGAGCACAAGGTTTTCGTCCAGGGCGTGGTCTGGGATGTGTTCAGCTTCGATCAGTGGGGGGTGGAGCTGGGAAAGGTGCTGGCAAAGCGGATCTTGCCGGAACTGTCTTCGACGGGAATTGTCTCTGGTCACGATTCATCCACCGCCGGTTTGATCGAGCAAATCCGCCATTGGCGAAGCGGCGCTTAAGTGCGGCAGAATGAGTCGTGCTGGAATTTCTGGAATATGCAGCTTATACTTCTGTCATGCGAAATATACGCCTCTGGTATTACCTGAGGCGGCTTGGGATAGGTGGCATGACCATCATTGACACTCAAGAGGCTGCGGAGCGTCGGCGTCGTGGGCCGCGCTTCAGCGCTAACTTCATGTTGGTGCTGGAGATCTCGCGCGATCTGGTCTGTCTTTGTGTTGATGGCGTCATTGTCGATATCAACCGCGCCGGAGTGCCGCTTTTGGGGGCGGCCGATATCAGTCAGCTGGTCGGGCACACTTTCAGCGACATGGTGGGCGGCGATTATGCCCATGTTCTCGAAGAGCTTCTACAGATCAACGAGATTGAGAATTCCCCCATTCCGGTTCAGTTGCGGCGGGTTGACGGCCTTCGCTTGGATGCCGAAATCCAGATCCATCCGGCACGGGAATTGGGGTCGGGCCATGCGGTGGTCATTGCCCGCGACATCAGTCGGCAAGGCCATCTGGCCCGTACCGCTAGGGCCAGCGAGGATCGTTTCCGGCTGCTGGTGGAAAAGTCCATGCATCTGATCGCCCAATGCCAAGATGGCAAGGTGGCCTATATCAACGGCGCGGGGGCGCTGATGCTGGGAGTGAAGGACGCTTCCGAGCTGCGCGGCATGGCGGTGGTGGATATGTTCGCCGGTGACTACCGTGAGATTTTCAGCGCAGAGCCGTCCTTGCTGCAATCCGAGCCGGGGATGATTCCGGTCAGGCTCTCCAACCGCGCCGGTCAGGCCTTTGACGCCCAGATCATGGTGACGCCGCTTCCGTCGGTCGGCCATTATATGATCGAGGCCCGCGATATTTCCAGCCATCTGCGTGCGGTGGCGG
>JAYTWE010000599.1:0-2008 GCA_043744055.1 Magnetospirillum sp. | reverse complement strand
CGGTGCGGATGGCGTCTTCGTCATGCTCGACCACGATGACGGTGTTACCGATGTCGCGCAGCCTCTTCAAAGTCGCCAGCAAGCGGTCGTTATCGCGCTGATGTAGGCCGATGGAGGGCTCATCGAGCACATAGAGCACGCCGGTCAAGCCGGACCCGATCTGACTGGCCAGCCGGATACGCTGGCTTTCGCCACCCGAAAGCGATCCCGAACCGCGAGACAGGGTCAGATAGTCCAACCCCACATCCACCAGGAAGCCCAGCCGATCATTGATCTCGCGCAAAATCCGCCGGGCGATTTCCTTATCCTTGGGTTTTAAGTGCTGGTCCAGCTCGCCGAACCAGTCCCGCGCCTTAAGGATGGAGACCTCGGCCGCCTCGGTGATGTGCAGCCCTCTCAGCTTGACGGCAAGCGCCTCGGGCTTCAAACGTGCGCCGCCACAGGATTCACATGGAGCGGTGCCCTGGAACCGCGAAAGCTCTTCGCGGACCCAGGAGGAATCCGTTTCACGGAAGCGCCGGGCCATATTGGGGATGACGCCCTCAAATGACTTCTCGGTGTGATAGCCCCGGAAGCCGTCTTCATAGGCGATGCGGACTTCTTCGGTGCCGGACCCGTGCAAGATGACCTCGCGCACCCGGTCGGGCAGGGTGTTCCAGGTCTTGTCCAGATTGAATTTATAATGCTCGGCAAGGCCTTGCAGGGTCTGAGTGTAGTACTGCGAGGTAGAACCGGCCCAAGGAGCGATGGCCCCCTCACGCAAGGAAATCTCTGGGTTCGGCACGACCAGTTCGGGATCGAAATAAAGTTTTACGCCCAATCCGTCGCAGGATGGACAGGCTCCGAACGGGTTGTTGAATGAGAACAGCCGAGGCTCGATCTCCTCGATGGTGAAGCCGGAGACCGGGCAAGCGAATTTGGCGGAATAGACGGTTCTCTCGCCGGTTTCGGCATTTTCGGCGATGCACAGCCCATCAGCCAGATTAAGAGCGGTCTCGATGGAATCAGCCAGACGATTGCCCAGCCCCGGCTTAATCACCAGGCGGTCCACCACCACTTCGATATCATGCTTCTTCTTTTTGTCCATGGCGGGGACGTCGTCGATCTCGTAGAGCGTTCCGTCCACCTTGACCCGCTGAAAGCCTTTTTTCTGAAGCTCGATCAGATCCTTGCGGTACTCGCCCTTGCGGCCGCGCACATAAGGCGCCAGCAGATAGAGACGAGTACCTTCCGGCATCGTCTCGACTCGATCCACCATCTGGCTGACCGTCTGGCTCTCGATGGGGAGGCCGGTGGCTGGCGAGTGGGGAACCCCAACCCGAGCCCACAGCAATCGCATGTAGTCATAGATTTCGGTAACGGTGCCCACGGTGGAGCGAGGATTCTTCGATGTGGTCTTCTGCTCGATAGAGATGGCGGGAGACAGACCTTCGATGCTCTCCACATCAGGCTTTTGCATCAATTCCAGGAATTGGCGGGCATAGGCAGACAGAGACTCCACATAGCGCCGCTGTCCCTCGGCATAGATGGTGTCGAAGGCCAGAGATGACTTTCCCGAGCCCGACAGGCCGGTGATGACCACCAGTTTGTCACGGGGAATGTCCACGTCGATATTTTTCAGGTTGTGTTCGCGAGCGCCGCGTACCCGAATAAAGCCGCTCATCTGGCAAAAATCCTCGACCATCGCTACCGGCGGCGGATGTTAGAGGCTTTCAAGGCTGGGATAAAGAAATGGTTCATCAGACGCCCCATGTCATGACCGCACTTGCGCTTGCCCGGTGGCTTACGGATTGCTATGGTCGTCCGGTCATTGGGGAGTAGCCGCCCTCGGGTTCAGAGGGGGATGCGTCAACAGACTAGGGCTTTGGCCCTTGGTGCATTCGGCCTGTGGGCTTGGCGAGACCTTTGGTTGGAGTCCCTCGACGATGGGGTCGGGCGGGAATCCAAGCCATTGGTCCGTTCGCCCGATCCCCAGGACATTATCTTCATGGACGTTATTTTTATCTCT
>JAYTWE010000598.1:0-3490 GCA_043744055.1 Magnetospirillum sp. | reverse complement strand
CGCAATTCCCACAGCTCCCAAGCCCCCGGCCACGAAGGACAGGACGAGGGCGCCCGTCACCACCGAGGCGGAACTCAGCACGATGGCGATCTGTAACGCGGCGGCTCCATATTCGAACAGATGATATGAGGCTAAAGCGTGATCGCGCTGGGCTTCCGCCGCTTTGGCCTTAGCCGCCAGCTCTTTGCGGCCCTCACCGGTATCGGGCTCGGAATCGTAGCGCTGGGCGGTGGCGCGCCAATCCGCCGCCTTCTTGGTGACCGCCTCTCCGGGCGGGGCTGAGAGCTCCAGCGCATCTGCGGCGGTTCGCAGCATGGTCGAGCGAATATGCTTGGCCTGATAGAAGGCCCACAGATCATTGGCGTGGATATTGGCCGATAGCGAGGCGTTCTGCGCGCTTTTACCGCCCGCCTCGACAATGGCCAGCAGCATGGCCAGGACGCTGATGAGAACCGCGATCTTCTTGTTCCGGCTGGCGCGGCCTTCCTTGTGGGGGGCGTGCTCGTCATGGCCGTGATGGGCTGTCTCGTGAATGGTCTCGTGTGCTTCGTGTGCTTCCATAACCAGCCCTCTATCCGCTACCTTAGGAGTGATCGAATTTATATAGGAGAGCCAGAGTATGTTCGCCGTTAATTGTAAGGACAAGCCCGGTCACCTTCAGACCCGCCTCGACAATCGCGCCGCCCATCTGGACTACATGAAAGCCAATATGGACAAGCTGGTCATTGGCGGCCCGCTCCAGACCGAGGACCGCCAATCCATGATCGGCAGTCTTCTGGTTCTGGATTTCACGGATCGCGCCGAGTTGGATGCCTTTTTGGCTGCCGATCCCTATGCCAAGGCAGGTCTGTTCGAAAGCGTCACCATAACCCCGTTCAAGAAGGTCCTGCCCTGATGGCGTTCTGGCTGGTGAAATCCGAACCTACGGCCTGGTCGTGGGATGACCACGTCAAGAAGGGCGTCCAGTACTGGGACGGGGTTCGCAATCATCAGGCCGCCGGGAATATGAAGGCCATGACGCTTGGCGACCTGGCCTTCTTCTACCACTCGGTGGAGGAAAAGCGCATCGTCGGGGTGGTCGAGGTGGTTCGGGAAGCCTACCCCGATCCCACCGATCCCGAGGGCAAATGGGTGGTGGTGGACTTTAAGGCGTTAAAGCCGGTGAAGATCCCCGTCACCCTGGCTCAGATCAAGGGCGATCCCCGGTTGGAGCATCTGGCCCTGGTGCGCCAGTCCCGCCTGTCGGTCACCCCGGTGGATGGCGCATCATGGCGGCTGATCTGCGATCTGGCGGGAGTGGAGGGGGAGTCCTCAGGCGAGGGGCATTGAACAATGAACAAGCTCTGCCTCCTCACCGATATAGCTGATCCCGGCGCCAAGGAATTCGTGGCCCAGGGCCGCCGCGTCTTTGTGGTGCGCCAAGGCGACGAGGTGTTCGGCTATGTCAATTCCTGTCCCCATGTGGGGGCTCCACTGAATCTGGAGGAAGACAAATTCCTCGACTTGTTCCAAACTGGCATTCTCTGTACCAACCACTTCGCTTTGTTCGAGGTGGCAACCGGTCATTGTGTGCGCGGCCCCTGCCTGGGCCGAAATCTGGAAACTTATCCCGTCCGTATCGAAGACGGGTGGGTGGTGGAAACATGACGACGCAGGGTTGATTATCATTCCGTTACAGTATGCCTCCTACCCTTTCGAGCGGGCTTGTTTCAAGTGCCCGAGTCGAACATAATCACCCCCCGCAGTAATGGGGAAACGCCCCGCGCAGGCTGAAGCCAAGCGCGGGTTAATCAGAAAAGGGAGACACCCCCGAAATGTCCGAGGTCTATCCGATTTCCGCTGAAACCGCTAAGAATGCCCTGATTGATGAGAAGACCTACCATGAATGGTATGATCGCTCGATCAAGGATCCCGAGGGCTTTTGGGGTGAGCATGGCAAGCGTCTCGACTGGATCAAACCCTTCACCAAGGTGAAGGATGTGTCCTACAACGATGACGTTCATATCAAGTGGTACCATGACGGCACCTTGAACGTCGCCGCCAACTGCTTGGATCGCCATCTGGCCAAGCGTGGCGATCAGGTCGCCATCATCTGGGAAGGTGATGATCCGTCCGAGTCCTGCAAGATCACCTATCGCGACCTACACGAGCGTGTCTGCCGTCTGTCCAACGCCATGGCGGAAAAAGGCGTGAAGCCGGGTGATCGCATCACCATCTACATGCCTATGATCCCGGAAGCGGCCGTGGCCATGCTGGCTTGTGCCCGTCTTGGCGCCGTCCATTCCATCGTGTTCGGCGGTTTCTCCCCTGACGCCCTGGCCGGTCGCATCCAAGATTGCGACTCGTCCATGGTCATCACCGCCGACGAAGGTTTGCGCGGTGGCCGTAAGGTTCCGTTGAAGGCCAACGTGGATAAGGCGCTGGAGACCTGCTGGTCGGTCAAGAACGTCATTGTGGTCAAGCGTACCGGTGGCAATATCCACATGGTTACCGGTCGTGACAGCTGGTACGAGGAATTGGTGGCTGCGGCCTCTCCGACTCATGTCCCGGCCGAGATGGATGCCGAGGCTCCGCTGTTCCTGCTCTATACCTCTGGCTCCACCGGTAAGCCCAAGGGTGTGGTTCACACCACCGGCGGCTATCTGGTCTATGCCTCCATGACCCATCAATACGTCTTCGATTATCACGAGGGCGATGTCTATTGGTGCACCGCCGACGTGGGTTGGGTGACCGGTCACTCCTATATCGTTTATGGCCCGCTGGCCAACGGCGCTACCACCTTGATGTTCGAAGGCATCCCCAACTACCCGACCGTATCGCGGTTCTGGGACGTGGTAGACAAGCATCAGGTCAATATCTTCTACACCGCGCCCACGGCCATCCGCTCGCTGATGCGCGAAGGTGAGGACCCGGTGAAGACGACCAGCCGCAAGTCCCTGCGTCTGCTGGGTTCGGTGGGCGAGCCCATCAATCCCGAAGCCTGGACCTGGTATCATCGGGTGGTCGGTGACAATCGCTGCCCCATCGTGGATACTTGGTGGCAGACCGAGACCGGCGGCATTCTGATTTCCCCGCTGCCGGGCGCCACTCCGTTGAAGCCCGGTTCGGCCACCCGTCCGTTCTTCGGCGTGGTGCCGTTGATGGTCGATGCCGAGGGCAAGGAATTGCTGGGCGCCACCGAGGGCAATCTGTGCATCGCCGATTCATGGCCGGGCCAGATGCGCACTCTGTGGGGCGATCACGAGCGGTTCAAGCAGTCCTACTTCACCACCTATCCCGGTCGTTACTTCACCGGTGACGGTGCCCGTCGTGACGAAGACGGTTATTACTGGATCACCGGCCGCGTTGATGACGTCATCAACGTGTCGGGTCACCGCATGGGCACTGCCGAGGTGGAATCCGCCCTGGTCGCCCATCCCAAGGTGGCCGAGGCCGCCGTGGTCGGCTATCCGCACGACGTGAAGGGCCAGGGCATCTATTGCTTCGTCAC
>JAYTWE010000597.1:0-7432 GCA_043744055.1 Magnetospirillum sp. | reverse complement strand
TAACCGCCCTTGTATCCTACAAAATCAACACGCCGATGATGGCACTCAACTCAAGTGCTATACCCACAAGAACAGCTTGACCAATCTGCCTCCGAGATGGAGACGGTCGGGCAAATATGGCGACAACGATACCGCCCATAAAACATCCAGCCATCACGGCTAACAGAGGTTTTGGTATAGTCGTCCAGACGGAGAATGCAATCGACGTAAGCAGCCCCATGAGACATCCAAAGCCAATATCAACTCGACGCTTCGAGCGGGAATCCATCTGCGTCCACTTCATTATTCATGATCCTGGGGCCGGTGATGATCTTAATGAGGGTATCATTGCCCATCATGGGGCACAGCCTCACGTCCTCTCCAGACCACCCAAGCAGTTCCCGGAGAGCCTTGGTTCCATTGCGGTTGAGCGGTATCCGAGGGGGACGAACTCCTTGAAGCGCCCAACCTCTCGGCGGACGCGATCTCGTTGATTTTATTGATGTTTTGTTGGAGCGGGTGAAGGGAATCGAACCCTCGGCGTAAGCTTGGGAAGCTTGTTCCATCGTTAGTTAATGCACTGAAACTATGCGCATATTTATAAAACTATTAAGATATGTAAGGCGGCATGTAAGTTATCCAGCCATATAAAACATCAGAATTGCAAACTGCGCAAAACTCAATTAAAAAATGCAGGCCTCATTTCGGAGGGATGTTATGCCGATTAGCTTCCGCCTTCAAAATTTTAAAGCATTCACCGACACAAGCTCGATTGACCTTGCGCCGGTTACCGTTCTGTGTGGAGCGAATAGCAGCGGAAAATCTAGTATTCTAAAATCAATGCTTCTGATGAAGCAGTCAATAACAAGCAGAAGATCTAGATTTTTTGGATTTGGCTCTGAACAACCTCTTTTATTTAATGGAGAGTTTGCTCGACTTGGGTCTTGGACGGATGTCGTTCATGGCAAAAGTAGAGATGCTGAACTCATTTTCTCGTGGCATATGGCGGACAGTAGGTCAGATTCATCCTTTTCCTCTTATAGCGACGCACCAAGCGCTCGCGTAAAGAATGGGCCTTACGATTTTGATGTTGAGATTACAGTCGGATCAGTTGGGAGCGAGCCGATCGAAAGAAGTGCAGTTGTTCGCAATCTAAAAGCACGCAACAACCTGAATAGTCTCAATATTGAGATGATGGAATCTGGAGGGGGGGGGATTCGATCGTACAGTTTTGTGGTCAGTAGTGTGAAGAAATTGCTGACATCGTCTCAAGCTCCAATAGATGGAACGATATCTCCGCTATCTGTGGAGATATTGCGAGCTATTTCTGAAGCGGGGGATATTCCTGCAAAAACAGGTGAGTATATTGTAGAGTTTATTGGCCCTGTTCCGAATAGAACGTATATGTTTGAAACAAAAACATGGATCCAGTTTTGGGTTACAATCCAATCTATATTGCAGAAATTAAAGTCTAAAAAAAAGGGTCCTGCACCGTCATACCTAGTTTACTTAAAAAGAGAGATATCAACCCTAACAATTGCTCTGAGTACAAATACAGATCTATCTCATTTTTCAACAGAATTTCTTAAAGGCTATCCGATACTTCATGATTTGGTTCGTCTAGCAACATCTCATATTGAAATTGAGATGAGTTCAATGTGTGGCGTCCTTAGTATGTTGTGGGAAAACATTAGATATCTCGGCCCTTTGCGCGAGCAGCCCAAGCGATTTTATGAATTTGACGATACAGGTGGAATAGATATCGGCGTGAGTGGCGAATTCGCGGTTCAGGTTCTTGCTATTGAAGCAGATAGCAGAAGTTACTTTTCTAGAATTGTTGAAAGTGATGGCGGCGGAATAAAAATAGATGAAAATAGTGGAATTCACACTCTATTAGACGCGCTAAATTACTGGCTTGTCGCCATGGATCTTCCCGCGGTAACTCCAAATGTTTTAAAGCAATCTCAGTATGAGCTTAAGGTTAATGCTCGCGATGACCTTGAGGTGTCGTTGCCGGATGTTGGTTTTGGCGTCAGTCAAGTTCTTCCCATCATTTTGGAGGCGTTGCGTGCTCGGCGCGGGGATTTGGTTATTCTGGAGCAGCCCGAGATTCACCTGCACCCGAGAGTGCAGGCAATTATGGCTGACTTCTTTATCGCTCGAGCGGCAGATGGTGTCAGGTTTTTGATTGAAAGCCACTCTGAGTATTTGGTTAAGCGTCTGTGCAGAAGAGTAGCTGAAAATGATATTAATAATTTAGATAAACTCGTAAATATAATATTTGTTAGGGATACCCCATTCGATGGGTCTGAGTGCGTTAAACTTGTGATGAACGAATTTGGAGAAATATCAAATTGGCCATCTGGATTCTTTGATACTAACGAGGACGCTTATTGGGTAAAGGCCTCATTGAACCGCCGCGCGAATAAGGCGAAAAAATGACAAAATATCTTGATCCAAAAGCATATATATTTACAGATGAGGAGTGGGTGTCTGAGCTGTTTGTGCACAGAATGGCGAGTGTTATTCAGTTTCTGATTTCTGTAGAGGAATTAGAGAATAAGCTCGATGCTGCATATAAAATATTTTTATTTAGTGTCTGTTGTGATCTTACGGCGCTTCAGTGGTCATGCAATCCATTTGTTAACTCCCCGGCTAACGAGTACTATAGAAGAATGTTTGCGGATCGTTTGCTCCCTCGTCTTTTGCAAAGATTAAGGGAGTGCCCCCATCGGGATGTGTGCCTGAGTGAATCGGGATGTAAATCCATGCCGCCAAATATAGTTGACCATACTTGCAAGATAAGCGCGGAATTTTTTCTTCATTTATCACAATGTGCATCTTGCGGGTGTGCTGAGGGCAGGACTTTATTCTATCACGGTTCAGCTGTGTCCGTAGATATATCAAGCGATTTTTTCAGTCTTTCCTACAATATTGAGGATAACAATATCTCTAAGGCGCTCGAGCCAGAGGAGCTATGGCCAGATCCAAAAAACATAAAGTCTCGATCAATTCAGATTGAGAGTGCTATTGATTCATGTTTTGAGAGATACGTATCGTCCGACCCAACGTGGTCTGGACTCACACGGTCTGGCATGATTTTCTCAAATGAGTTTTGGAGAGATATTTACAGAGCAGACTTTAATGGGCGTGACTTTTTTTATAAAAGACGAATTCTAAACTGTATTACACAAGTTGTTTATTCAAGGGATGTTGACATTAATGAGCATTCGATGCGTCCGATGACAATCGTGGTTGATGGGTGCAGTCATGGCATATGGAATGCGCATGTGTTTAAAATGGGGCCTGATGCGGGAGATCGAAGGTGCTCACGTCTCTATTATGTGAAAACTGCGGATGGGTTTCATTTCTTTCAATATAATGGCGATGCGCACTCTTGAATTTAGACCGACAAAACCAGGGCAGAGTCCCATAAAGACCCTTGGCCAATTCAGCTACTCCAGCGTCTCTTCAACAACCCTCGGATTGCGCTCCAGCATTGCCAGCAGGACGCGGGCGGGGCCTTCTGGATGGCGGCGGCCTTGTTCCCAATTGCGCAGCGTGGCGGGGGAAACGCCGATGCGGCGGGAGAAGGCAGCCTGGGACAGGCCGGTGCGGTGACGGATGGCCGACACATCCACCGAGTTGGGGATGTGAAGTGCCATATCCGGCACCACCTCGCCCTTGGCGTGAGCCAGGGATTCGCTCAGGCCCTGCATGATCCGGTTGGCTGGGGTGCCCATCATTCTTGTCCTTTCCGCCAGTACTGGCCGATGGAAGTGGTTAGCGCCTTGAATCCGGCGATCTCGGCGGGTGTGAAGTTGGCCCGGTCGCCCTTGCTTAACAACGCCAGCAGGTAAACCGGCGCGTGCGGGGCGACATAGGCCAGCATCACCTGATAGCCGCCGCTCTTGCCCTTGCCGCGTCCCGCCACCCTGATCTTGCGCACCCCCCGCTCTAGCCGCGAATCTCGACGCCTTAGCGGGGATCAGCGGCCACATTATCGACGATGGCCTTGCGCTCCTCCTCCGTCATGCCGACGGCGGCGCAGTCCTTGAGGTATTGCAGCGTCTCGGCGACGGTGTGAAGGGCGCTGCTCATGGAGAAAATATGCGTCAATGGCGTAATTACGCCAATGGCGTGCGGGGGGCCTCGTCGGTGTACGTCCCGGCGACTATAGCGCGTGGCGGGGGCCTCCGTCACCTTCGGCGCTACGGCTTTGGACCCCAGGCTTCCTTCTCCCGATCGACCACGGGCAGGCGCTTGGCGGTCAGAAGCGGGGTGATGATGTCGCGGATCTGGTTCACCATCCTCAGCGGCAGCAACCCGTATTCGAAGCTACTCGGTTTGCCGGGGATGGGGCGCATGTCCGGGGATGGCCATGCGTCGATATTGGCCTCGCTGAGGATGATCCAGGATGGGCGGTCGGCATCAAGGCCGAGGTGGCGTTTGACCTTCGGAGGGATGGCAAGCGCTGGCTCGCCGGAGTCCGGCGGCTGGGTGGTGATGGGCACGATCAGGACCCGCTGATCGCCGCTGGCGCCGGAGATGGCCAGCACGACACAGGCCGGACGCTCCTTCTCACCGACGCTTTGACCCGCCAAGGCCTGACGCTTCCAGACATACTCGTAGCGGAACACCAAGCCGGGGCAGGCGACGGGAAGCGGCATTAACCGGCTACTCGTCCATCAGATGATCGAGGGCGGCCTGTTCGGGATTGTCATAGGGTTGCTGCAAGGCCTGGACGAACTCATCCGGCATCTCTTCCATGGCGATCACCAGCTTGTCGCGGCGCTTAAGCCGGTCAAATTCGTCGATGGGCATGATCACCAGCCGATCCCGCCCGTGATAGCTGATCGCCACAGGCTCGCGCAGGGCTGCTTCCTGAACGAGGGCCACATTGCGTTGAAGGTCGAACGAGCTGAACGTCTGCATGGGGCACCTCCACAAACTATGTAAATTATGTAGTTTGCGAAGATTGATGTCAAGGGTGCGCATGGCGGCCTCGTCGGTGTCGGTCCAGGGGACGATACCGCGCGGCGCGGCAATCCGTCACCCTTCCCGTACAGGCGGTGTCAATGGTTGGGAGGCCCGAAGGGCGTTTACTCGGACCTGTCCATCTGGCGCGACACAAGAACGCTGCTGTCTCCCTATCCTGGTCGCCCGTGATGTCGGTTGGCCCGCGCGGGAGGACTTTGGACGCCCCTCATCGTCTCCGCGTCCTGCCGAGCCCCTTTTGCTTCGGTTCCTTCATGGGGAAGGCGGTCAGGGAGTCTCTTCCTCCGCAATCAGCGTCGGGCGTAATCCGCCCCGCACTCCGGTATCGATCACCAGGACGATGCGCTGCCCCGGTCGGAAGGCTCGGAAGCCGAGATATTCGGGCACATCGCGGCGTCCGCTTTTCTTGAAGCCGATGACCGCCACCTTGACCTCGATGTCCAGGGTGATGAGGGCTTGCAGCCCGGCGATTCTCTTGCACCACACCAGGGCATCAAGCCAGCCTTCGTGGTGGCCTTCACCCAATTCCTGAAGGTATCCGGTACGGTAGTGGATCGGCTCGATTCCCTGGTCGAGCGCGTTGGCGTAACTCAATTCGTCCATTTTTGGGGCCTCATCATTGGAGTCTGCTTGCGTTGGTTATTGTTCGTGGGTGGGGGCATCGTGGCGCGGTCTCGGACTATTCCGGGTTGGCCCCTGGCTTTGGTCCTTGCCGCGTCTCGGCTGCCTATCCTGGTTGGGCTGCTGTTGGCCGCGCTGCTGGTTGAGCTTGGCAAACCGGGCGCTCTGGTCCGTCTCGACCCGCTCCAGGAGCTGCTGGCGCTCTGGCGTCAGCGTTTGGCGGGCCTCCGGTGTGACGGCGGCGGCCTTGATCCCCTGTTCAACGTCGCGGACACGCTCCCACCTGAGGCCGGGGCCTCTTTCGGCCTTGAGCTGCTGGGTAAGCTCTCGGGCGTGATCGTGCCGTCGCACCAGATCGGGCTTGCTGGCCGTTGCCGCTTTGACCAAACGCGCGGCACCGGCATTCATGTGCATGGCCCGTGAAATGTCATGGACCTGGGCCTTGGCCTCGCGATGCTCCTTGCTGGCCAGAATTGTGAAGGGCTGCTTGGTGAAGATGCTGGCGGCGATTCGCCAGCCGTGCAGCTTCCCGAAGGCTTCAGGATTGCGTTCCAGCGTGGCGGAAGCCCGGCCTGGGCCGTGCTGCTCCATCTCCGCCGTGATCCGGTCGAAGGCCTTTTGCGGGTCGCGGTAGACCTGGGAAAGTTTCTGGATGGTGTCGGACTTCACCCGCTCGCCCCACCGCTCCTTGCGTTCGAGTTCCCGGATTTCCATCTTCCATTGGTTCGCCTCTGCCTCGGCATGCGCGGCTCGCGCGGTGAGCTGGTCGAACCGTTCCAGGCGCTCCAGCGCCTCATTCAGCGAAGGCGGTTGCTCCACTCTGGGCTTCCACCATACGGTTTCTTCATCACGTAGGCGCTCACGGTCCCGGCCAGAATCGCGATCATCAGGGCCGCCAGCAGCAGGGCCAATGGTCGGCGTGTCTCGCTGCTCCTGATCTGGCGTAGGCTGCTTTTCAGATCGGCGTTGATCGTCTGCATCTCGCGGGTGGTCTGAAGCAGGTTCATGTTGAGGTTCGATAGGGCGTCCAGGATCGGGGCGGCAGCCGTCTCTACCTCGCGTCTGGTCAATTCCTCGGCCTTGGCCCTCAACCCGTTCCGGGGTTCCGGGCTGGTGTTGTTGCTGCTCATAGGGTCCAAACCTCCGTTCCAGGGCCTTGCGGCTGGCCGTCCGGTCAATCTCGCTGGCCTTGCACCGCTCGATGCCATCGGTGACGACGAAGCCCACCTTGCCCACCGGCTCAAGCCGCAAGCCCTTTTCCGCCAAACGGCCCTGAAGCTCGGTCCAGGAACGGGCCTCATGGAAGTCCTGCCGAGCAACCTGGCGCACGATGTCCGAGAAAGGGCGCTGTACGGCTTCGATCTGCCTGCGCTCGGTCTTGCTTGGGTTTTGCGTCGGGTCGGGGCGGAGCTGATCGGGATAGCGCCAGTGATGGCCGGGCGTTTCCCGCCAGCCGAACTCCCGTTCGGCTTGGCGCACGGTCTGCTCGATGGGCCAGTAATCGTGCTTGTCCGGGGTGACCCGGAAGGTCTCGGGATCAACCCGATTGACGAAGATGTGGATGTGCGCGTGCTTGGTGTCGTTGTGGGCGATGATCAGGGCCTGATTGTGCTCCAGGCCCGCACATTTGATTACTCGGTCGGCGACCTCGATCATCTGGGCTTTGGTCGGCTTGTCGCCATGATCCCAACTGATCGAAAGATGTTCCACCGGCTTGGCCTTGCCGCCAGCTACGTTGTCGTTGTGGTTGGCGGTCGCGCACATAATCCGCGCCGCCATGGCGGGGTCCGGGGTCGATAGATTGCGTGGCTCGACCCATTCAATCCGGTCGGGG
>JAYTWE010000596.1:0-3492 GCA_043744055.1 Magnetospirillum sp. | reverse complement strand
TGCTGGTGGCGCCCCTGTCGGGCCACTTCGCCACTTTGCTGCGCGGCACGGTGGAGACCTTGCTGCATGAGCACGACGTCTACATCACCGATTGGGTTGATCCCCGGCATGTCCCTTTGTCCCAGGGGAACTTCACCCTGGATGATTATATGGATCTGGTGACCCGGCTTTTGAGCTTTCTCGGGCCAGATACCCATATCCTGGCGGTGTGTCAGCCTTCGGTCCCGGTTCTGGCGGCGGTGTCGCTGATGGCGGCCGAGGATCATCCTTGTCAGCCTCGCTCCATGACTCTGATGGGGGGGCCGGTGGATACTCGGATCAATCCCACCAAGGTCAATGAGATGGCGACCAAGAAGCCGTTCTCGTGGTTCGAGAAGGCGGTGATCCATACCGTACCCATGAATCATGTTGGGCGTGGGCGGCGGGTCTATCCCGGCTTTCTCCAGCTTCAGGGGTTCATGAGCATGAATTTGGAGCGCCATGTGGGCGAGCATATGAAGCTGTTCCAGAACATGGTGAAAGGCGACGGCGATTCCGCCGAGGAACACCGTGACTTCTACGATGAATATCTGGCGGTGATGGATCTGCCCGCCGACTATTATCTGGAGACCATCCGCAAGGTGTTCCAAGAACATCACCTGCCGCGCGGGATCATGATGTCGCGCGGGCGCAAGGTGGACCCGGCGGCCATCCGCAAAACCGCCTTGTTGACGGTCGAGGGCGAGAAGGACGACATTACCGGCCTGGGCCAGACCAAGGCGGCGCATGATCTGTGTTGCAATCTTCCCGAAAGCAAGCAGCACTACCACCTTCAGGCCAAAGTCGGCCATTATGGCGTCTTCAACGGCCGGCGTTGGCGCGAAGAGGTTTACCCCCATGTCCGCGAGTTCATCCGCACCCACGACTGAGGCCCCGTTCTGGCACACGACTCCGCTGAGCGCCATGTCCAGAGAACAGTGGGAAAGCCTGTGCGACGGCTGTGGCCGTTGCTGTCTGCATAAGGTCGAAGATGCCGATACCGGCCAGGTCCACTATACCGAGGTGGCGTGCCGCTTGCTTAATATCGGCACGGCCAAGTGCAAGAACTACCTGACCCGCTGGGATCACGTGCCTGATTGCGTCGAGTTGAGCCCGGTGGCCATGAAGCATATCGGCTGGCTGCCCTCTACTTGCGCCTATCGGGTTCTGTCGGAAGGAAAACCCCTGGCCTGGTGGCATCCGCTGGTGTCCGGCGATCCCGATTCGATCCATCGCGCCGGTATTTCCGTGCGCGGCCGGGTCATCACCGAGTCTAAGGCTGATCTGCTGGACTATCACATCGTGACCTGGCCGGAGTGAGTGAGGCTTTGCGCATGACGTCAGATTCTCCGCGCATTCTTTCCGCCAATCCCGCCGCTGTCGCCGAGGCGGCCGAGCTGCTGGCCGACGGCAAGCTGGTGGCCTTTCCCACCGAGACGGTCTATGGCCTGGGCGGCGACGCCACTTGCGACCGCGCCGTTGCCGCCATTTTTGCCGCCAAGGGCAGGCCAAGCTTCAATCCGCTGATCGCCCATGTGGCCTCGTTGAATCAGGCCGAATCCCTGGTGGAGATGAATCCCGACGCCCACCGGCTGGCGGCGCGCTTTTGGCCCGGCCCTTTGACCTTGGTCTTGCCGCGGCGGGCCAATTCTCCGGTGTCGCTGTTGGCCAGCGCTGGTCTGGACTCCATCGCGGTTCGGATGCCCGATCATCCGGTGGCCTTGGCTCTGATCGAAGCGGCGGGGCGGCCTCTGGCGGCTCCCAGCGCCAATCGCTCCGGTGCGGTCAGCCCGACCACCGCCCAGCATGTGGCCCAATGTCTGGGAACGCGGGTGTCGCTGATTTTGGATGGCGGGCCATGTCGGGTGGGGGTGGAATCCACCGTGGTGGATTTGTCGGGTGATCGTCCGGCCTTGTTGCGTCCGGGGGGAGTGGAGGTGGAGACCCTGGAAGCGGTTCTCGGCCTTGCCTTGCTTCATGCCCTGGATCGTCCCGATGCGCCGCGCTCTCCGGGGCAGTTGGAAAGCCATTATGCGCCGTCACTGCCGGTGCGGCTGAATGCGGCCAAAACGGCTCCGGGCGAGGCGCTGCTGGGCTTCGGGTCGGTTGAGGCCATCCTTAACCTGTCGCCGTCGGGCGATCTGGAAGAGGCAGCGGCCAATCTGTTCGCCATGCTGCGCGCCCTGGACAAGCCGGGCCTCACGGGGATCGCGGTTTCTCCCATTCCCGATTACGGTTTGGGGCTGGCTATCAACGACCGTTTGCGCCGTGCTGCCGCTCCGAGGGGGTAAGGGATGACGCTCCTTGAACAACTGACCGCCATTGTCGGCCCGGTCAATGTCCTGACCGAGGCGGGCGACCTGCGGCCCTATCTGGTGGAAGAGCGCGGCTTGTTCAAAGGAGCCGCCCTGGCGGTGGTTCGGCCCGGCTCCACTCAACAGGTGGCCGAGCTGGTCAAGGCTTGCGTCGCCGCTGGAATCGCCATGGTCCCCCAGGGGGGAAATACCGGGCTTTGCGGCGGCGGCGTTCCGCCCGAGCATGGCCGGGCAGTGGTGATCTCCACCGAGCGCCTCAATACGATTCGTAAGATTGATCCCATCGACTTCACCCTGACCGCCGAGGCTGGGTGTGTTTTGGCCACGTTGCATCAGGCGGCGGCGGAGTTGGGGTGCCTCTTCCCGCTGAGTCTGGGGGCGGAAGGGTCGTGCCGCATCGGCGGCAATATTTCGACCAATGCCGGGGGCACCAATGTGCTGCGCTATGGCAATACCCGCGATCTGGTTCTGGGCCTGGAAGTGGTCTTGCCTGATGGGCGCATCTGGAACGGCTTGAAATCCTTGCGCAAGGACAATACCGGCTATGCGCTGCAACACCTGTTCATCGGCGCGGAAGGAACCTTGGGGATTGTCACGGCCGCCGTGCTGAAATTATTTCCGCAGCCCACCGATATCCAGACCGCCCTGATCGCTCTTGATGATCTTGACGCGGCCTTGATCTTGCTGGCGCGGGCTCGGCGGGTCAGCGGTGACGCGGTCACGGCTTGCGAGCTGATTCCGCGCATCGGCATGGAGTTCTCCACCCGTCACATTCCCGGTGCCCGCGATCCTTTCGTTTCCCCCCATCCCTGGTATCTGCTGCTTGAACTGTCCTCGTCGCGTCCCGGTGGGCTGCGTCCTGCTTTGGAGTCCATGCTGGCCGAGGCTTTTGAGGACGGTTTGGCCAGGGATGCCGTTCTGGCTGAAAGCGGCGAGCAGCGGAAGGGGATTTGGAGGATTCGCGAGGGCATTCCTGAAGCCCAAAAGCATGAAGGCGGCTCTATCAAGCACGACGTGGCGGTGGCGACGTCAAAAGTACCCGAGATGATCCGTCGCTGCACCTTGGCGGTGGAAGCCGCCATGCCGGGCGTTCGGGTGGTGGCCTTCGGCCATCTGGGCGACGGCAATACTCACTTCAATCTCAGCCAGCCGGTCGGGG
>JAYTWE010000595.1:0-3025 GCA_043744055.1 Magnetospirillum sp. | reverse complement strand
TGCCCGGCCTGGCCTTTTCCGCACCCTGGGCGCTGGCGCTGCTGGCCCTGCTGCCGCTGCTGTGGCGGTTGTTGAAGATCACGCCGCCTCGTTCTGTCCGGGTGCGCTTTCCCGCCATCCGATTGTTGTTCGGACTTAAGGATCGCGACGAGGTGGCGGACACGACGCCGCCTTGGCTGCTGGCCCTGCGGATGGCTCTGGCCGGAGCCCTGGTTCTGGCGGTGGCCCATCCGGTGCTGAACCCGATCAAGGCCCCAGGCGCTTCGTCCGGTCTGCTTTTGGTGGTGGTGGATGATGGCTGGGCTGCCGCTCGGGACTGGACGGCGCGGCGGAGCTTTCTCGACACTCTGGTGGCGCGGGCCGGACGCGAGGGGCGTTCGGTGATCGTGCTAGGGACCGCGCCACCCGGCGATGCCGGGCCGGTTGCCCTGGGCCGGATGCTGACGGCAGCCGAGGCCGGGTCGGCTCTGGCCGGGTTGGAGCCGAAGCCGTGGTCTACGGACCGCCGCGCCGCGCTGGCGGCCTTGACGGCGCTTTCCCCGGTCAAGATCGGCAAGACGGTGTGGTTGTGTGATGGGGTGGAGAGTGATGGCGCGGCGGATTTCGCCCGTGCCCTGCAAGGATTAGGCGGCGGGTTGGAGATCGTCGTGGGGCGGATTGCGCGCCAAGTGCTGCCATCTTCTTCGGAGTCTTCCGTTGATGGAGGAGCCCCCATGGTGCGGCGGCTGCAATCCGCCATGCCCGAGCGGGTGGCTTTGCGTGGTCTGGATGCCGCCGGAACCGTATTGGTTCGCGAAGAGGTGGTGATGGCGGCGGGGGTGAGCGAGGTCGCAATTCCTCTCACCTTGCCGGTGGAGCTGCGCAACCGTTTGGTCCGGCTTGACCTGGAGGGGGAGCGCAGCGCGGCCTCTACTCTTTTGCTGGACGAAGGTTGGCGGCGGCGCTCGGTGGGGTTGGCGGGGGGCGGCGTCTTGGGCGGCACGCCCTTGCTGGAGCGTTTATATTATTTGGAACGCGCTTTGGCTCCCTATGCCGATGTCAGGCGGGGTGAGCTGGATGATTTGCTGCGTGAGTCCGGCCCCGATATGCTGATTCTGGCCGACCTGCCTTTGGGCGCCGGGCCGCAGCGCGACAAATTGGCGGCCAAGGTGGAGGCGGGGGGCGTGCTGGTGCGCTTTGCTGGTCCTTTGCTGGCTCAGACGGTGGCGCGGACCGGCGAGCAGACTGATCCGCTCTTGCCGGTTCGGCTTCGCGACGGTGGCCGCGCCATGGGAGGCGCCATGTCTTGGACCACTCCCATGACTCTGGCCCCGTTTCCTGACAACAGCCCCTTTCATGGCCTTCCTATTTCAGCGGAAGTGGAGGTCAAGGCCCAGCTTCTGGCCGAGCCCTCCTTGACTCTGGCGGCCCAGACCTGGGCATCCCTGGCCGATGGGACGCCGCTGGTGACCGCCGCCCGCCGGGGGAAGGGCTGGGTGGTGCTGATCCATACCGCCGCCAATGCCGAGTGGAGCAATCTGCCGCTATCGGGTCTGTTCGTTCAGATGTTGCGCCGGGTGGCGGCGCTGTCGCGCACCGGCGGCGCGACGGTGGCGGCGGGGGCTTTGCCACCTGCCGAGCTGCTGGATGGTTTCGGTCGGTTGGGTCCGGCCACCGGCATGGCCGCCATTCTGACCGAGGGGATCGAGCGCACCAGTCCCGGCCCGCGTCATCCTCCCGGCTATTATGGCTTGGGCGAGGCGCGGGTGGCTTTCAATCTCGCTCCCTGGCTTGGGCTGCCTCGGCCACTGGTCCCGCCGCCGGGGGCCTTGGTCATGGGGTTGGGGGAAACGTCATTTGAGATTGATCTGAAGCCGGGCTTGTTGGTTCTGGCTGTGATTTTGGCCATGGCCGATGGTCTGGCGACCCTGGTTCTGCGGGGGGCGTTTTTGCACCGCATCGCCCCTGTTCTGGCCTTGTTGCTGGCGCTTCCGGCTCAGGCGGAGGACAGTTTCGCCCTGGATGCGGGGCAGGCCACACGGCTGGCCTGTATCAAGACGTTCGAGCCCGCCATGGACAGAGATTGCCTTGCCGGGCTGAAGGGGCTGACCACGGCTCTCAGCCTACGCTCTACCGCCAATCTGGCCGAGCCCATGGCGGTGGATCTGGAACGTGATCCGGTGGTGTTCTTTCCGCTGCTTTATTGGCGGATCACGCCGGGGCAGCGGCCTTTGTCCTTTGCCGCGTCGGACAAGCTCAATTCCTATATGGCCCATGGCGGGTTGGTGGTGTTCGACACCGGCGACGAGGGCCAGCCGGGGGCGGGGCCGGATACCGCCGAGCTTAATCGGCTGCGGGTCCTGGTTCAGGGATTGGTGTTGCCGCCCTTGGAGCCCTTGGCCCTCGATCATGTTCTCAACCGCTCCTTCTATCTGCTGAAGGAGGTTTCGGGGCGATGGGATGGCGCCACGGTCTGGGTGGAGCAAGGCAATGGGGGCGCTAATGCCAATGCGAATGCCAATGCGAATGATGGTGTTTCGCCGCTGCTGCTGGGTGGCAATGATTGGGTGGGCGCCTGGGCGGTGGACGAGCGCGGACGACCGTTGCATGCGGTGAGTCCGGGAGGCGAGCGTCAGCGCGAGATGGCCTATCGCTTCGGGATCAATCTGGTGATGTATGCCCTGACCGGCAATTACAAGGCGGATCAGGTTCATCTTCCTGCCATTTTAGAACGGCTGGGGCGATGATTTTTCAGGCGGTGTCTTTCGCTCCGCTGATCTCTTGGCCGGTGCTGGCCGGGCTGACGGTGTTGGCTCTGGCGGTGGCGGGGCTGGGGATTGTTCGTGGCGTGCCGGGCGGCTGGCTGCGGCTGCTGGTGGTCCTGGTTCTGCTGGCGGCCTTGGCTGATCCGCGTCTGGTGGACGAGCAGCGCACCGCTTTGCCTGATGTGGCGCTGGTGATGGTGGATCAGACCTTGTCCCAGACCATCGGGAACCGTCCGGCTCAGACCGAAGCCGCTCTGGCTGAAGTGCGGACTCGTCTGGCT
>JAYTWE010000594.1:0-6613 GCA_043744055.1 Magnetospirillum sp. | reverse complement strand
TGAAGCCGGTCAGGTTGTTGCCGGTCGGGCCGCCGGTGGCGCTGGTGTTCTGGAAAGCGGTCGACTGCCAAGTCCCGACAACCCACCACTTGCTGAAGCCACCGATATTGATCTTAATCTTGTCAGCGGCTTCGGCGGCACCGGCATACATCATGCTGGCGGCAACGAGGGCGGTGCTGGCGAAAAGAATTTTCTTCATGGTATCTCCTCTCTTTGGCCTCCGAATGCTGACCCTCAGTGGTCGCACCCGCTATCCAAATGAACGAACGACCGACATCACGCCACAGCCCCCGGCAAAGATCAAGCAGACCGGGCGGCCTCTGTGTCGAAACACGCGCACTGTGGCAGGAGTGCAACACATGACCTTCCGGCAATCGAGGCACGATGCCCTGGTCGTAGCCTTTCTTGCTTGCCGCCGGGGGCGCTCTCGTTGCATTCTCGCGGGGGCGAAATCGGCTTGGGTCGGCTTCGAACGCCTGTGGTGCGCCAACAGGCCGCGCGGCTAGAGCGCGGCGGGATGAAGAAGAGACATGATGAGGAAGAATTCAACGGGTGTCGTCGTTATCGCGGGCGCATTCGTCGCGGCCCTTGCCCTGTCGGCCTGCGATAAGGCCGAGGCTGTCTATCCGACCTATGAAAAGCATCAGAGCGCGCCTCGTATGTCTAATGAGAAGCGCGAGACTATCTTTGGGCCGGAAGGCATGTTCGGCAAGTCCAAGGCCGAAGGTGAAGGCGCTGGAATCGGCGTCAACGCATTTTTGTGGCGTGCAACGCTGGACACCATTTCCTTTATGCCCATCACCACGGCCGATGCCTTTGGCGGCACTGTCATCAGCGACTGGTATCAGTTACCCGAAACGCCCAATGAACGCTTCAAGGTCAATGTGTTCATTTTGGACCGCACCTTGCGTGCCGATGGCGTCAAGGTCTCGCTGTTCAAACAGGCCAAAGATTCCATGGGCACCTGGGTGGATGTGAAGGTTGATCCTCGCATGGCCATCGACCTGGAAAACTCCATCCTGACTCGGGCTCGCCAGCTGCGCATCGTTTCCACCGAATAGCGTCGCTCGGGTCCTTCGTCTTTATGAATGTGATACCCAAATAGGAACGGACGACGGCATGTCGCGCCCAGAAAGCATTATCGGCGATCGTTACAACGTCAAGGAAACCGAGGCCCACTGGCAAAGTGTCTGGGCGGAGCGCGGCTGTTTCGAAGTCACCGAGGACCCATCACGCCCTAAATACTACGTGCTGGAGATGTTCCCCTATCCGTCGGGGCGCATCCATATGGGCCATGTGCGCAACTATACCTTGGGCGATGTGGTGGCGCGCTATAAGCGGGCCAAGGGCTTCAATGTGCTTCACCCCATGGGCTGGGACGCCTTCGGCCTACCGGCAGAGAACGCCGCCATTCAAAACAACGTCCACCCCGCCAAGTGGACCCGCGAGAACATCGCGGCCATGCGCGAACAGCTGAAGTCCATGGGCTTGTCCTATGACTGGCGGCGCGAAGTGGCCACCTGCGAGCCGGAATATTACCGCCACGAACAAAAGATGTTCCTGGACTTCCTGACGGCGGGCCTGGTCTATCGCAAGGAATCCTGGGTCAATTGGGACCCGGCGGAGAACACCGTTCTCGCCAATGAACAGGTGATCGACGGACGCGGCTGGCGTTCCGGCGCATTGGTGGAAAAGCGTCTGTTGTCGCAATGGTTCTTGAAGATCACCGCCTATGCCCAAGATCTGCTGGACTCCCTCGCCTCCCTAGAGCGCTGGCCCGAACGGGTTCGGTTGATGCAGGAGAACTGGATCGGCCGCTCGGAAGGCGCACGCCTGATGTTCGACGTGCAAGACCGCGCCGAGCCGCTGGAAATCTTCACCACCCGCCCCGATACTCTGTTCGGGGCCAAATTCATCGCCATCGCCGCCAACCATCCTTTGGCCGGTGACGTGGCGAAAGGAAATGCGGGGCTGGCCGAATTCATCGGCGAATGCAATCGCATGGGAACCTCGGAAGCGGCCATCGAGACCGCCGAGAAAAAGGGTTTCGACACCGGCCTACGCGCCGTTCATCCCTTTGATCCCACCTGGACCCTCCCCATCTATGTGGCGAATTTCGTGCTGATGGATTACGGCTCGGGCGCCATCTTCGGCTGCCCCGCCCATGACCAGCGCGATCTGGATTTCGCCAATAAATACGGGCTTGGCTATACCCAGGTGGTGGAGCCCGCTCTCGACAAGGATCAAGTCGCCGCCGCCATGGCCAAGGGCGATGCCTATACCGGCGACGGTATCGCCATCAACTCCGGCTTTCTCGACGGTCTGGACGTGGAGGCCGCCAAGGCCGAGGCCATCCGTCGTATCGAAGAGATGGAGCGAGGCAATCGCACCGTCAATTACCGGCTGCGCGACTGGGGTGTTTCACGGCAACGCTATTGGGGCTGCCCCATCCCCGTTATCCATTGTGAAGCGTGCGGCGTGGTTCCGGTTCCCGCCTCGGAACTGCCGGTCCGGCTGCCCGAGGATGTCAGCTTCGACAAACCCGGTAATCCGCTGGACCATCACCCCACCTGGAAGCATGTGGCTTGCCCGCAATGCGGCAAGCCCGCCCGGCGCGAGACCGATACTTTCGACACCTTCTTCGAATCAAGCTGGTATTTCGCCCGCTACACCTCGCCGGATCGCACGGATGTAGCCTTTGACCGGGCGGCAGCGGATTACTGGATGTCGGTGGACCAGTATATTGGCGGCATCGAACATGCGGTTCTGCATCTGCTCTATTCACGCTTTTTCACCCGCGCCTTGAAGGATTGCGGCTATCTGGGCGTCAAGGAGCCTTTCGCCGGGCTGTTGACCCAGGGCATGATCTGCCATGAAACCTTTAAATCCGCCGAGGGCCAGTGGCTTTATCCCACCGAGGTCACCACCGGTCCCGACGGAAGTCTGATCCATGTGGAGACCGGCGCCCCCGTCACCGGTGGACGCTCGGAGAAGATGAGCAAGTCCAAGAAGAACGTGGTGGACCCGGCGGGCATCATTGACGGCTATGGCGCGGATACCGCCCGGCTGTTCATGCTGTCCGACAGCCCGCCCGAACGCGATCTGGACTGGACCGAATCCGGCATCGACGGCGCTTGGCGTTATGTCAACCGGCTGTGGCGCATGGTCGCGACGGCCGATCTGCCGCCGGTGGGGTCCGCCATACCCGAACTGGGCGCTGATGCCGTCAAGGCGCGACGGCTGGTTCACAAGACGGTCGCCCAGGTCAGCGACGACTTGGAACGCTTCCACTTCAATAAGGCAGTGGCGCATATCCGCGAAATGACCAACGGTCTGGCAGAAATTCCGGCTGGGGCCGTCGGCGGCTCTTGGGTCTTACGCGAAGGCCTGGAAGTTGCCGCTCGTCTGATCGGCCCCATGATGCCTCACCTGGCGGAAGAAATGTGGGCCAATCTGGGAGGCGACGGATTGCTGGCCGATGCGGCGTGGCCGCTGGCCGATCCCGCCCTGCTGGTTGAAGATTCCGTAACGGTGGCGGTCCAGGTCAACGGCAAGCTTCGCGCGACGATCGAACTGCCCATGAATGCCGATTCCGCCTTCGCAGAGCAAACGGCGCTTGCACAACCCCTCGTCATTTCGGCAATGTCGGGTAAGCCCCCGCGCAAGGTGGTGGTCGTACCCAATCGGATCGTCAATGTGGTGGTCTAGAGCAGTCCTTGTTCTTTCCTTGTTGGCGCTGGGTCCGGTGGGCTGCGGCTTTAGCCCCCTTTACGCCAAGGGTGGCGGGCAAGCCGATTCCTCGCCTGTCAGCGCGGATTTGGCCGCTATCCGCGTCCAGCCTATCAAGGACCGCCTGGGCCAGCAATTCCGCAACGCCCTGGTCTCGCGCCTGACTCCTCGGGGGGAGCCTGGCGATTACACCTATGATATGAGTGTGAATCTCACATCGACCCCCTCTGATCTCGGCTATCGGCGCGATTCCTTCGCGACACTGGGACTGTTGACCATGACCGCGAATTTCCAATTGAGCGGCAACGGAATTGTCATTTCCAGCGGGACGGCCAGCACGACTGTCTATTTCGACTATCTGGGTCCGCGTTATGCCAGCGTCGTAATGGAGCGTGATGCCGAAGAGCGCGCCATCACGCAACTCTCCGAAGATGTTCGCAGCCAAGTGGCGGTCGGCATCGCCCGCTATAAGGCGAACCCCAAAGATCCCAAATATCGTCAGATCAACCAACAAGGCGATTCGATTCGACCGTTGGAACGTCCGTGAAACTCTCTGGGGCGCGGATAGAGCCCTTCATTAAATCGCCCGATCCGGCGGTTCGCGCCATCCTCGTCTTCGGCCCTGACCTGGGATTGGTCAACGAGCGAGTCCAGCGGCTGATGAAATCCGTGGTCAAGGATATATCCGACCCTTTCCGGGTGACCGAACTGACTCCCGCCGCTCTGAAAGAGACTCCGTCACGACTGGCTGATGAAGCCGCCGCCCTGGCCTTCGGTGGTGGCCGCCGGGTCGTGGTTTTGCGCGAAGCGGGTGACGGTCAAAGTTCAGTCCTGTCGTCTTTTCTCGCCAATCCCATGGGCGATGCCCTGGTGGTGGTGGAAGGAGGCGAACTGGGACCGCGATCAAGTCTGCGCAAACTTTTCGAAGGTGCCGACAATGCCGCCGCCCTGGCCTGTTATGGCGATGAAGGCGGATCACTGGCCGGAGTCATTCAAGAAGAGCTGAAATCGGCGGGGCTGATGGCCGAGCCCGATGCTATGGCTTATCTGATCGAGCATTTGGGCGGAGATCGCCGCCTGACCCGAGCCGAAATGATGAAGCTGGCCATCTATATGGGCGGACCTGGACGTGTTTCCTTGGCCGATGCCACGGCTTGTATCGGCGATACCGCCGCCCTGGGGCTGGACGATCTGGCTCTGGCCACCGCCGATGGCGATCATGGCGGGGCGCAAAGAGTCCTGGATCGTTTGCTGCGTGAAGGATCATCGCCCATCCAGATGCTGCGTTCGGTGGCGCGGCATTTCATCCGTCTCCACCTCGCCGCCGGAATCATGGCCCAAGGCAAGTCGGTGGAGCAAGCCATGACGGCTTTGAAGCCGCCGGTAATCTTCAAGGCCGCCGACCGCTTCCGCCGCCAGCTGTCACGCTGGCCCACCGACCGGCTGGGCAAGGCGCTGGACGTGCTGACCGAAGCGGAACTGGACTGTAAAACCACCGGCATGCCCGCCGCCGAGATCACATCGCGGGCCTTGATGATGATCGCCCGCGCCGCAGCGCGGCGCTGACAAATATGTAGCTTGGGCCGCAGCGCGGCGCTGACAAATACGTAGCTTGGGCCGCAGAGCGGCGCTGACAAATACATAGCTTGGGCCGCAGCGCGGCGCCTCGGAACCGGTCGCCTGGATTGACACCATACTTGGCATTAACGGTGGCCGAACCGCCTCCGCCGGGACTGGCGCGGAAAACTGGCCGTCTGACGACGACATACCGTAGCGACAGCAGGTTTGCTGCTATGCGGGAGAGCGAGGAACACAGCTTTTCAGAACGAACTGGACCCTTCGGTGGGATCGGGAATTGTTAAGATCGAGGTGAAGAGAGCATCGGCAAAGGCTTCCAGACCAGTCTCGGAGAAATGAAGACGATCAAAGCGGTCATCTGCTCCCAAAAGCAAATCGGTATCTGGTCCTGCGAAAACATTGGGCATGGTTGCAATAATCTTTTCCTGAGCCCGACGGATCTCGGGGCTGATGGCATCGCGCATGGTCGAAACCCGGCAAACCAGAGTGGGGGCAGCCATGCCGCGTCGGCGCAAGGCGTTCATCATGGCTCGCAGGCATTTGGTATAGGCGGTGCGGGACGTGCCGTATTCCACATCTGATTCCCCTTGATGCCAAATCATGTGGGTGACCTTCAGATCAGCAGCATGGACCTGGTCAACGGCTGCGAGCAACATCGGGTGCAATTCACCACCGGGTGCCCAATGCCCGATCCGAGTTCCTCCCACCGCCACCGGCACCAGAATCACCGCGTCATATCGTCCAGTCTCAATCAGCCGACGGCCCAGCCGAACCCATGGCGAGCCGCCATTTCCCGAAGCCCCCAGCAGGGGATCGCGGGCGATGTAGCTTTGGCCGTTATAAAAATTAAAAACGCCGGGCGTGGCTGCGCAGCGCCCCTGTCCGCCATTGGCGGCGTTGGATTGGCCTGCGACTAAGGCCACGATCGTCCGACGGCCTCGGGGAATCTCCGCCAAAGGAATTGGGGTCGGATTGTCTTGCTCGTTCAGTACTTCGCCACAAGCCTGCGGCAAGATACCAGCCCGCACCAGATAGCCCCGCAGCCCCAAATCAATAAGAAGATTACCAATTCTCATTCTAATGCTCGCTAGTGGGGGGGCATACACGGACTTGAAACCCTCACAGTTCCAAAGGAGCCGTCTTGCCAGACAGGAAAAGTCTGGTTTTACGCCATCGTTGTGTCAAGCCAAGACCTGGGTTTCCCAGGTTTCCGATCCCGCCAGGAGGACCGTACTGTCGAGCTCTTCCCGGTCGGCGCTGCCTTGGCCGGAACTGAGTGGCAGCACATCATCAAGACCATCATCCG
>JAYTWE010000593.1:0-2041 GCA_043744055.1 Magnetospirillum sp. | reverse complement strand
CGCCGCAAGACCTGTCGTGAGGCCCCACCGCCGGAGCGCAGGGCGGAAACGAAAACATTGGTGTCGATGACCAGCGGAATCATGATGATAGCATATGTGCTGTCATCAGCGGTCTCAAGAGCGATTTTCGTCTACCCCATCCACCGCGACCGGATCGGCGCCAGCGCCGGGCGGGCGACCGAGGGCGTATTCGCAGGAACCGGCACTCCCCGCGTCGGCAGAGCCGCCATCGCCGCCGCTTCCTCGTTCAACCGCAGCCCCATGGCCACCAGACCGTGCAGGGCGGCGGTGGCGTAGACGAAGGTGTCCAGCGCCTCGTTGCGCTCGCCGTCCCGCTTGGGCTGCCACGAGCGGATCGGGCGGCCCCGGTCGTAGCGGGTGACGACCCGCTCGGCGGTGAGCTGGCGGAAGTAGTCGGCGTCCATCCGGCGGGGGAAATGGACGGCGCCGGGGCCGGGTTAGGCCAGCCGCAGGCGGGCGTAGAGGGCGTCCTTGGCGGTCGGATTTGGGTGGAGAGCACCTTGGGTGTGGGCTCCGCGTTTCGTTTCACCATACCAGCGTCTGCTTATACCAAATCTCGGTGATCGGAATCGATCGCCGTGGCCTCAATGTCAGCGGGATTCTCTGCATCCCTTGGCTTTCGCCGCACGCGGGCGTGCGAATGTGTATTTGCCCGCGAAGATGGCTGCGGTCCCTCCCTTAGGCCTCGTGGGACCAAAGGCCCTGCAAAGGGATTTTGATGTGAAATCGGCGATATCGGCAAGGCACGAGATCAGGACGGGCACATCTCCTTTATCCGGGCCAGAACCACCATTGGGTCGAAGGGTATTCCGGCATGAGTGGCATCAGCGGTAAGGTGGCCACCACGGCAACGACGTGGAGGAATTCTGATATGGAGGTCCCCGCAGTCTTCTGCGGGGACTTTTCCTCTGCCGAAACCTGCCGGGCGGCCAAGCCTCTTTCTTGTCAGTCTTACGCTGTCCACATTAACGCGGTTGCTGTGTGCTGTAATGCTTTCAGGCGGAGTTCGCTGAATGGCGGGCCGACACCAAAGCCGTTGCCAGTTTGCGATAAAACAAGAGGCCGGAATGGGGTGCCTAAGAAAAGTCATTGTCGGCCTATGCCAGCGACCTGAGGCAGCATGGCACTTGGCGTGATGTCATGGTCCGCAAGGCGGATCGGCATTTGCGGTTCCTGTTCGAGGTCGGTGCTATGGCGCTGGGACACTCGTCGATCATGCGCAATCCCGCCCGATTTGTTGCCGATGGCATTTCCGTCTCACCGGCGGTGCCGATCTTGTTCACCGCCACCGCACGGTGGTCGGGTGAATGCGGGAGTTCTAGGCCGCCGTGGTCGAGGCCGCTATTGAGGAGCTACAGCGGAATAGGGGGGAAGGAACGGTAGGGATTTGACATAGTGGCCATAAACTCGCCGCCAAGCCCACTGGGGGCTATGATGACGAGAATCTACTATAGCGCTGGCTAGAATGGCGGGTGTATCAATCAGATGGCTTGCTGAAGGGGTCATCAAAAACCGTGGACATGGATGCCGTCGCTAAGCAAAGTTCGGACTAATGCACTGGGATTCCATGGTCTCGTGATTCGCCGAATATCGACGGGTCCGATGAAGGCACCAAGGAGCAGGCCCAGTGTTATTGCCAGCGCCAGATAGAGCAGCAGCTGGCCGACGGCCTCTTGCTGATCGGTCAAGTAGAATACGCAAACCCGGACCGGAGCCGCGAGGTAGTCGACATCGATGGTTGGATATCGTGTCCTGAACTCTCTGATTTTCAGGCCGGTAATTTAGCCGCCCCCCCTCCTGTTCGTGTCCTGCAGGCCTCATCTGATAGAGAAGAGACCTTGGCGCCGCGAGGGTTGCCATGATGGACCTGGACGAGCGGAGATGCGTGATTATCGGATTCGGCTGCGGGCTTGGCGCCCGTGATCATGGCTGTGCCGATGGTCCACGGGTCTTGCGCGGTTCCGGTCTGCTGGAACGGTTGCAAGCGCTGGCCCCCGCCACCGAATGGCATGAGGTAGAC
>JAYTWE010000592.1:0-2698 GCA_043744055.1 Magnetospirillum sp. | reverse complement strand
GGTCTTTGGCCCGTAATGCTCGGCAGGTTCAAGGCCGGGGGCAAGGGCGAGAACCGGTCCTTCTTGATGGTCAAAAACGGTCACGGGGCCAAAGGCGGTATCGGTGGGGAAGCGCCACAGATGGAAACCCGCATCGCTCAGAATTCCGGCGGCGGTACCATTCAGGCGATGCTCGAAAATAACCATATGGGCCTGACGGTCACCCAGTCCGGCGAGAATCAGGCTCTCCCATCCGGTTTGCCCCAGCCGGATCACGAGGCGGCGGGCGGCGAAGCCGGGTCGCGCCGCGAGCACTGAGTCCAAGGTTTGTGTTCGAGTATGGCCGGGAATACCGGGTGGAACGGCAAAGACGCGGCGGCCTCCCCTGGGAATGGGAGAGGCAAGAACATCAATGCCATCGGCCCCCAGGGCGGCATTGATGACCTCTACGGTGGATATGGCGCGGAAACGGTCCCACAGCGCCTCACAGATCCTGGGGCTGGGGTCGATCGCCAGAGATTCCATGTCGTCGCGGTTGGGAATGAATGCGCCGTCACCGGACTGGCAATCCACCAGAAGATCGCCGGGGCGGAGATGAGCGGTGAGGAAGGCAAGCTGGGCCGCTGACGAACCGTGGGCCTGATGGCGCAATTCCGCCAGGGCTTCAGTGTTTTGAATGGCTAAGTCCGCGAGAGCGCCGCGAACCCTCCCGATTACCACGGACCAGTCTTCTTCCCTTCGATGGCGAAACAGCCGCATTGTGGGATACCAGGGCGAGCGATCCGTCCCACGCATCCAACGGGGATGGGCGTCGGGGGGCAGGAGCAGCAGAACCGGCTTGCCCATGGCGCCGGCGAGATGCGCGGTGGCGCAATCGGCGGCTACCACCACATCCAATTCGGCGATGCGCCCGGCCAGATCGGCGTAATCGGCCACGGTGGGGCCAAGATCGGTCACCAGGGATGGGTCGGCAAGGGTTGCCGCCGCTTGCGAGTCCAGGCTGAACTCCAGCGCGAACAAGACGATTCCGGGGATTTCAGCCAGAGGCAGCAGATGTTGAAAGGCGAGGGCGGCATCCTGGTCGCGTCCAGCCCAGCCCAGCCCGACTTTCAAGGTGGTATCCGGCGGCACAACGACCGGGCGCCGCCGCCGGGGCGGGGCTTCCAGCCAGGGCGTCTCTGGGATGGAATCCAGCCTGAACTCCAGCAGCCGGGGAAGATCGCCAAGGGCGGCGTAAGCATCCACCTCGATGTCCAGCGGCAGCGGTCGATCATGGCCGTAAACTCTGTCCACGCCATCCATGGGGGCGAGAAGCGGGACAAGTCCGGGCTGAACAAAAAAGACCAGTCTTGCTCCCATTCGTAGGGGCAGAACCAGGAAGCGGAGCAGACGCAGCGTATCGGAAAGGCTTTGATCGGCGTAAAGCAGCAAGGTGCCGCCATCCATGGCCTCACCGTTCCAAGGGATTCCCGGCAGGATGGGAGGGATGCGCCCTGGCTGCCGCGAACGCCATTCGCTTTCCGGCCAGGACTCCTCCAGCCGACCGGTCATGATCAGCAGGTCGGCGCGGGCAAGGTGAGCCGCTGGATTCTCGTGATCCAGGGCCAGGGCGCGCTCCAGCCGCGGCTCCGCCTCTTCCACGCGCCCAAGCGCCAGCAGGGAAATTCCCATGCCGATATGGTGGGATGGGTCTTCGGGGGCCAGTGCGATGGCATCATGGAACAGGTCGATGGCTTCGGCATGGCGATCGGTTTGGGCGAGGTGATGGGCCAGGGCCGCCAGGGCCAGAGCCGTCAGGGATGGGGCATGGCCGGGCGACAGAATCTGGGCGCGACGCAGACAGGTCTCCGCCGCGAAGGCGTGGCCTTCATCGGCGAGTAACCGGGCCAGGCCGCACCATGTCTGTGGAGAGTCCGGGCGCTCATGCAAGAGAAGGTCATGAATGGCATGGGCTTCGTCATTGCGACCGATCAGGTGGAGCGCCTCGGCCATTTCAACCCGTGCGCCCATATGGCCGGAATCTACTTCCAGCAGTTTGATACAGGCTTGCAGCGCTTCACGCGGGTGGCCGGTTATCCGATAGACCTCGGCCAGGGCAAGCCGTGCCACGGTATGATCCGAATCCATGGTGATGACGCGGGTATAGGCCTCGATAGCGGTGGCAAAGTCACCGGTCTGCCGGGCTTGGTTCGCTTCTTTTAACGCGGCGTCAATCATGACGGCGGAAGAGAAACTTCCGTCGTCCGTAGGGTCGCCGCCCAATTCAAAGTCTTCGATCTCCATCATGGGGAAAGTCAAACGCGACCAGGGCGGTTAATCAAGCGCAATCGGAGGATTGTTGTCGTATTGGTGCAAAGCGATTCAGCAGATCGGCCAGTTGGGCATGGTATTCGTTGATAGCCTTGACCTTGATATGACCGAATCCTCGGATCTGGCGGGGAGCCGAGGCGATCTTTACCGCCGTGTCGAGATTGGACGGCGATAGTCCATCCGCCAGTTGATCCAGCACGGTCTGAAACTCAAGGATCAAAGCGCGCTCTTGTCTGCGCTCGCGGGTTCGGCCGAAGGGATCGGCCCAGGTGCCGCGTAATAGCTTGAGGCGAGCGAGCAGAGGCATCAGTCGCAGGACCCAGGGGCCGAAGCGATGTTTTTCATTTCCCATCAACGGTGGAGCAAGGTGGATTTCCAGCCTGTCCCAGGTCTCGAACTGATCCTTCAG
>JAYTWE010000591.1:0-2104 GCA_043744055.1 Magnetospirillum sp. | reverse complement strand
CGCCGAAGGGCTCATCCAGCAGCAGAAGTTTTGGGCTCAGGGCGAAGGCCCGCGCGATGCCAACCCGCTGGCGCATGCCGTTGGACATATCGGCAGCCTTTTTATTCATGGCATCACCCAGGCCGACCCGCTCCAGGTAATAAGATACGATATCCAGCCGCTCGGCCGGGCTGGCATGGGGATAGACCCGGTCCACGCCCAAGGCCACATTCTCCAGCGCCGTCAGCCAGGGAAACAGGCTGGGAGCCTGGAACACTACGGCACGGTCGGGACCGGCATCGGTGACTTCGCGGCCATCCAAAATAACGCCGCCCTCGGAAACCTCGGTCAGCCCCGCCGTCATGGTCAAGACGGTGGACTTGCCGCAGCCGGAATGACCGATCAGAGAGATGAACTCGCCCTGGTGCATCTTGATGTCGAAACCGTCCACCACCGTCAGCGGTCCCTTGGCCGTGGGGAAAACCTTCTTTACCTGGGAAAATTCCACATAGCGGTCGGGATTATTGACCCGACCGGCGTCACGATAAGCCTTGGGCGGACCGCCCCGGCTGACGGGGGCGATTTCCGGCAGCGTGCGGCTGTCTCCGGTTTCCGCGCCGCGCTCGACACCCGCCGCCATCAGATAGGCGGTGATCTCGGCACGCAGACGCTTGAAGTCCTCGTCGTGATTGACGGCGGAGCGATCACGGGGGCGGGGCAGATCCACCTTGAAGGCCGGACCCAAAGTAGCGCCGGGGCCAGGATTCAACGGGATGATGCGATCCGCCAGCAGCAGAGCCTCGTCCACGTCATTGGTGATGAGGACGACGGTCTTCTTCTCCTGCTCCCAGATGGCTTCGATCTCGTCTTGCAGCTTGGCCCGTGTCAAAGCGTCCAGCGCCGACAGCGGTTCATCCAACAACAAGATGTCCGGGCTCATGGCCAAGGCGCGGGCCACGGCGACCCGCTGGCGCATACCGCCCGACAATTCAGCCGGGCGGCGGTCCACCGCGTGGGACAGCCCGACCATGCCGATATACTTGGCGACCTTGGTGTCCCGTTCCGCCTTGGAGGCTCCGCCCATGGTGGCGTCCACCGCCAGGGCCACATTGCCCTCCACCGTCAGCCAGGGCATCAGGGAATAGCTCTGGAACACCACGCCGCGATCGGCACCGGGGCCGTCTATCTTCTTGCCGCGCAGGGTGACGCTGCCGCTATCGGGCATGGTCAGCCCCGCCATCAGCGAGACCAGGGTGGTCTTGCCCGAACCGGAAAAGCCGAGGATGGCGATGAATTCACCCTCCTCGATGTCCAGATTGATGTCGCGCAAGACCTGGGTCCGGCCATAGGCCTTGGAAACGCCCTTGAGTTCGAGGAACGGCATGATACGGGCTCCCTTAGCGGGTGGCGGAGTGGGAGAACATGGCCTGCAGCGCCATCATCACCCGGTCCAGCAGGAAGCCGATCAGACCGATGGTGAGGACCGCGACCATGATCTTGGCCAGGGATTGCGACGAGCCGTTCTGGAACTCGTCCCACACGAACTTGCCGAGGCCGGGGTTCTGGGCCAGCATTTCGGCGGCGATCAGCACCATCCAGCCCACGCCCAGGGACAGGCGCATGCCGGTGAAGATGTAGGGCAGGGCCGAAGGCAGGACCAGCTTGCGGATGGTGGTGGTCATGGGCAGGTTCAGCACCCGACCCACATTGACCAGATCCTTGTCGATGGAGGCCACGCCGATGGCGGTGTTGATGAGCGTCGTCCACAGCGAGCACAAGGTCACGGTGATGGCCGAGTTGACGAAGGCCTTCTCGAACATGGGATCGGGCGAGGTGTAGGTGGCTGAAACCACCATGGTCACGATGGGCAGCCAGGCCAGGGGTGAAACCGGCTTGAAAATCTGGATCAAGGGGTTGAGCGCCGAATTGACCACCTTGGACAAGCCGCACATAACGCCCAGCGGCACCGCAATCACCGTGGCCAGCATGAAGCCCATGAACACGGTCTCCAGGCTGGTGAAGATCTGGTCCAGATAGGTGGGCTTGCCGGTGAACCTGCGGGTCTTGACCTCGCCGCCCTCGGCCTTGACCTCGACATTGCGCTTGGCCTGACGCTCGTAGAAGG
>JAYTWE010000590.1:0-6671 GCA_043744055.1 Magnetospirillum sp. | reverse complement strand
GCCCGCTCCGTTGGGGCCGGTCAGCACCACCGGGCACGAGCCGGTGTCCAGGCGAAGACGTGAATAACAACGGAAATCGGTCAGGCTGAGGCGACGAATCGCCAGCCTGGCCGTGCTCCCGGTCACGCCAGCGCCCGGAGCGATCACACCCTCATCGGCATCAGCACATAAATGGCGCTGTTGTCGGTCACTTCGCGAACCACCGTCGGAGACGCGGCATCGGCCATGGCGAAGCGTGCGGATTCGCCTTCCACCTGGGCCAAGATATCCATCAGGTAGCGGGAATTGAAGCCGATCTCCAGCGACCCGGAATCGTAATCAGCTTCAAGCTCTTCCACGGCGCTGCCATTTTCCGGGCTGGAGGCCGACAGCGTGGCGGTACCCTTTTCCAGACTTAGCTTAATGGCGCGAGACTTCTCGGTGGAGATGGCCGAAACGCGGTCCACCGCTTGGGAGAAGCTTTTGCAGTTCACCACCAGAATCTTATCGTTATCAGCCGGGATGACCCGTTCGTAATCGGGGAAGGTCCCGTCGATCAGCTTCGAGGTCAGCACGGCATCGCCGAACGCGAATTTCAGCTTGGTCTCGGACAGCGAGACCGTGATGTCGCAATCGGTCTCGTCGATCAGTTTGCGAACTTCGGCGACAGTCTTGCGTGGGATGATGATGCCCGGCATACCGGCGGCACCAGTCGGCAGGGTGATTTCCACCCGCGCCAGTCGATGACCGTCGGTGGCCACGGCGCGCAGCACCTCGCCCGATTGACCGGCGGCGGCATGCAGATAGATGCCGTTAAGGTAGTACCGCGTCTCCTCGGTGGAGATGGCGAAACGAGTCCGGTCGATCAGAGTTTTCAGTTCGGCTGCGGCCAAGGTGAAGCTGAATGGCAGCTCACCACCTGATAGGACGGGAAAATCCTCGACCGGCAGACAAGCCAGCGAGAACTTCGACCGGCCCGAGCGCAACGTCAGCTGGCCGTCATCGGCGGAATGTTCGATTTCCACCTGACTGCCATCGGGCAGTTTGCGGACGATTTCGTAGAAAGTGTGGGCCGGGGCGGTGGTGGCGCCGGGGCGCACCACATCGGCCGGAACCGCTTCGACGATATCGAGATCCATATCCGTGGCGTTGAGTGAAAGCGCGCCGGAGCGGCCTTCCAACTTCACGTTCGACAGGATCGGAATGGTGGTCCGGCGTTCAACGACGCTTTGGACGTGGGCCAACGACTTTAACAGCGCCGCGCGCTCGATTGTCAGTTTCATGGCGATATGCTGACTACCCAATGTGATCTATGACGGCCGTTAAGGCAGGGGCGGGCAGTATATCACAGGCGCGGGAGTCCAAAAGCGTTTTCGGGTGAATGTTTCAGCCTTGCAGCATGCGGCGCAAAAGCTCGACATCCTCGGCGAAATTCTGGTCGCTTTCCTTCAGCTCCTCGACCTTTTTCACCGCGTGCATGACGGTGGTGTGGTCGCGGCCGCCGAATTTGCGGCCGATTTCGGGCAGCGAGCGCGATGTCAGCTGCTTGGCCAGATACATGGCGATCTGGCGCGGTCGGGCCACCTGGCGGGAGCGTCGGGCCGACGACATTTCCGCGAGTTTGATGGTGAAGTGTTCGGCCACCTTCTTTTGGATTTCTTCGATGGTGATGCGGCGATCCGAGGCGCGCAGCAGGTCTTGCAACACTTCTTGGGTGGTCTCAAGCGTGATGGCGCGCCCTACCAACTGGGAATGGGCGACAACGCGATTCAGCGCCCCTTCCAGCTCTCGGACATTGGAGGTGATCTTGTGGGCCAGGAATTCCATCACCTTCTGGGGGACGATGGCTCCCATCTGCTCGGCCTTGGAATGGAGAATGCCCAGGCGCAGTTCGTAGGTGGTGGCGTGGATATCCGCCACCAATCCGCATGCCATGCGAGACCGCAGCCGTTCTTCGATCCCCTCCAGGTCGGAGGGTGATTTATCGGCGGAAATGACGATCTGACGGCCTTGGTCCACCAGCGCATTGAAGGTGTGGAAGAACTCTTCCTGGGTCGCATCCTTGCCCGCGATGAACTGGACGTCGTCGATCATCAGCACGTCCACCGAGCGAAACTGCTCTTTAAAGGACATGGTGTCTTGATGGCGCAGCGCCCGGATGAAGCGGTACATGAATTTTTCGGCAGACAGATACAAGACGCTGCGCTCGGGATTGCGTTCACGGATATTGTGCGCGATGGCGTGCATCAAGTGAGTCTTGCCCAGGCCGACACCGCCATACAGAAACAGCGGATTGAATGAGACCACGTCGGCATCGGCCACACGGTTGGCGGCGGCGTAAGCGAATTCGTTGGGCTTGCCGACCACGAAGTTCTTGAAGGTGAAGCGGGGGTCTAAGAGTGCGCCCAATTCGTCGATTTCGGCATTGCCATTGGCTGGGATTGCCGGTGAGCAGGGGGAGGTAACCTGCTTGGTCGCGGTTGATCTGGCTGGGGTAGGTTTGGCCGGGGCGGAAAAAGCAGCGGGAGTGGGGGATGCGACGGCGACGGCGACGGCGGTGGCGCGAGTCGCGCCGACTACGATTTCCACATTTCGGATGCCGGGATTTTCGGCGCCCCACAAGGTGCGGATGCGTTCCGCGTAATGGGTGGCAACCCAGTCGCGCATGAATCGGGTGGGAAGGGACAGCTTGACGTCGCCATCGCTGATGCCGTGGAGGGTGATCGGGCGCAGCCACGAGCGATAGGCGGCATCGCCGACCTCGTCCCGTAGCCTTACCTTCACCTTATCCCACTCAGTCTTAACCATTGATCCATCCCCACCTGCTTGTCATCCACCTGCCGGTCATCGCGAAGTCTTTGCGCGACGGCAAGTCGCCCTGTGTCCCCCACGGATCGGACTCAACGGATGAAGGATCTGCTCCCCGCCCGGAAAGCGATCCTTGGCCGCGCTTCGGTGGTGCTTCACATCCCCATGTGAGTCATGCAACGGAGCCGCCACCTTGAGTCTTACTCCTGTTGGGGTAAGGCTGTAAATATGCACGCAATCAATATTACAAAACATTACATGCGGTCTGTGGCGGACATCACAGAACCTGTGCTGTCTGCAAAGTATAAAACATATAAAATTGTCGTGAGTTCTTGGCGGGTATTGATTTGCCCCATCAAGGAGGGCGACTCTACCGATGTCGATCGGCTCTGGCAACGAGATCGGAACGCGAACAGTGAAAATTTTTTTCTTGATTTTCACGACTCGCGGATTCGGGTTTGTTTCACAATAAAAAAGGCCGCACCAATTTGGTGCGGCCTTTTAAAACCCTTGGAAGTCCGTCGCGAGGCTTTAGGCCAGCGACTTCATGTCCTTAACACGGGCGGCGAGGCGCGAGACCTTGCGCGACGCAGTATTCTTGTGCAGGACGCCAGCTTGAACGCCACGCATCAGCTGGGGCTCGGCCTCAAGGAAGGCGGCCTTGGCCGCCGGGGCGTCGCCGGAGTTGATGGCAAGCTCCACCTTCTTTACGAAGGTGCGGATACGGCTCACGCGGGCGCGATTGACCTCGGTACGACGCTCGGTCTGACGGATGCGCTTCTTAGCCGACTGATGATGGGCCATGGATTAGAACCTTGGAACTGGGATGCAAAATCGAAGGCGCGGTTATATGTCCCCGCGCCGGTCTCGTCAAGAGATGAATCGGAGAGATCACACGGAGCCCGGAAAATGACCGGGCTCCGCTTCATCTCAACGGTTCTTGAAGACGGGTTTCCGCTTCTCGGAGAACGCGGCCATGCCCTCTTTCTGATCTTCGGTGGAGAAGGTCGAATGGAACAGGCGACGCTCGAAGGTGATGCCCTGCGCCAGGGTGGTCTCGAAAGCGGCGTTGACCGATTCCTTGCACAGCATGACGATGGGGCGGCTGAGATTAGCGATCTTGCCCGCCACCTTCACGGCCTCTTCCACCAGTTCAGCCACGGGAATGATGCGGCTGACCAGTCCGGCGCGCTCGGCTTCGGCGGCGTCCATCATGCGGCCCGTCAGGCACATTTCCATGGCCTTGGACTTGCCGATGGCTCGCGTCAGGCGCTGGGTGCCGCCCGCGCCGGGAATGGTGCCGATGGTGATTTCGGGCTGGCCGAATTTGGCATTGTCACCGGCCAAGATGAAGTCACACATCATGGCGACCTCACAGCCGCCGCCCAGGGCGAAGCCCGCCACCGCGGCGACGATGGGCTTGCGGCACTTGGTGATCTGTTCCCAGCCCTTGGTGATGAAGTTGGACAGATAGACGTCCATATAGTCGCGACCGGCCATTTCCTTGATATCGGCACCGGCGGCAAAGGCCTTCTCGGAGCCGGTCAGGACGATGGCCCCAATGCTGTCATCGGCCTCGAAAGCATCGAGCGCTTGTCCCAGTTCGACGATAAGCGCGGCGCACAGCGCATTCATGGCCTGGGGCCGGTTGAGGGCGATCAGGCCTACATTGCCGCGGGTCTCGACGGTGATGTTATCAAAAGCCATTTTGGTATCTTCCTTCCCTGGCGATTATTCGGGTGAGATGGCGAAACGGATCGTAAGTGTTTTTCCCTGGAGACCGGGTTCGAGCCTCAACACCTCGGCCTCGCGGCGATACACGGTGTCGGTCTCGCGCGTCCAGCCGAGCTGGGGCAAGGTGGCGGCATAGAATTTCAAGACGTCGGCGGCTTTCATGGGGCCATGGGCAAAGGCTTCGACGATGCGGCCCGATGGCGTGTCGAAGGCCACGCCAGAGCCGACAGCCTCGGTCAGGCCGGGAGCCACGGGCAAATCCTCATAGGCGCTCAGAAACCCCTCAGCCAGCGCCGGGGCGGCCAGGAGCAGCAACAAAGCGGTAACGGTATGCCGGATAATCAACATGACAAACGCTATACCATCACACTTGCCGCTCTGCACAATAGAAAGTGGATCGTCCCGCCTGGACAATTCTTAAGATGCCGGAGCAACGGGTTTCACCGGGGCAATCGGAACAGCGTTCGCCGGTGCGGCCATAAACCTTGAAGGCGTGCTGGAAATATCCCAATTCCCCATCGGGGCGCACATGATCCTTCAGGGATGATCCCCCCGCCGCGATGGCCTCGGTCAGCACAGCCTTGATGCACTCCACCAGCAGGACGATTTCCGAGGTCTGGAGTGACCCCGCATGACGGACGGGCGATATGCGGGCGCGGAACAGGCTTTCACAGACATAGATATTGCCCAGTCCGGCAACCAGTGTCTGATCCAGCAGGGCTGATTTGATGGGGGTTGCCTTGCCGTCCAGGGCGGCGGCCAGAATGGCGGCGTTGAAATTGGGCTTCAACGGTTCCGGTCCGAGTCCGGCCAGCAGTCTGTGGGACTCCAACTCAGAGGCTTCGCACAGGGTCAGCAGACCAAAGCGCCGGGGATCGGTCAAGGTCACCAGAACGGCTTCGTCGGTGACGAATTCCACATGATCATGGGGGCCGGGCGGAGTGTTGCGCAGACCAGAGATCACCATGCGGCCCGACATGCCCAGATGACCCAGCATGACCAGCCCACCCTCCAGGCGGGTTACCAGATATTTGGCTCGCCGCCCGACACTCTCCACCCGACGGCCGGTCAGGCGCTCGGCGAAGTCCTTAGGGAACGGAATCCGTAATCCGGCGCGATGGCAGGTGACGGAGGTGAAGCGGCGGCCTTCCCAGATTCGGGCCAAGCCACGGGCGACGGTTTCGACTTCGGGTAATTCAGGCATGGCGGAACTATAAAGGAGTCTTCTTTGATCGTCGTCAGGTCTTAAGGTCGGTATCTCGGATATAGAAGATGGATTGAATGCGTATCTTCACCCCGTGAGAGGCTGCTCATGCCGCGCCGCTATGTCTTTCGACACCAACGTTCAAGCTGTATGCCCTGCTGGTTGAAGGCTGCCATTGGAACCGTGGTGTCCTTGGGGATCGTGGCCTTCTTGGATGATCTGGGGGGAGCGCCCTTACTGGCGGCTCCTTTGGGGGCCTCGGCCATGCTGGTGTTCGGCATGCCGGATTCGCCCATGTCGCAGCCCGCCAATGTGGTGGGAGGGCATGTGATCGCCACCTTGGTCGGGCTGGCATTCGACCAATTCTTACCCGGCGGCTGGATCATGATGGGCGTATCGGTGGCGGTGGTTATGGTTCTGCTGGCGGCGCTTCGCCTGACTCATCCTCCGGCCGGTGCTGATCCGATCGTGGTGATGATGAGTCATCCCGGATGGAGCTTTCTGCTCATGCCGGTGCTGTTGGGGGCTGTCACCTTGGTGGTGGTGGCGGTGGTGATTCACCGTCTGCCTCCACGTTCAGCCTATCCTCTGCCGATCCATCCCCCCACGGAACCCTGATCTTCCGGCGGGGCAGATTGCGGCTTTTACGCTTCGTCGGTGCGGTTGCTTAGGGCCTTGGCCAGATCATAGATACGTCTGCGGACATCGGGGTCAGTGATGGAATAGTAATTACGGACCAGTTCCAGGGTTTCGCGACGTAGACGGGGATCGGCTTCGGGCGGCATGGGTTCATGAGTGGGGGGCTCGCGAACCATCTGGACCGGGCTCATTTCGCTGACGCCATCGGCCATGTCGTCGAAGAAATAGGAAATGGGAACATCCAAGGCTCGCGACAGATCGAACAGCCGTGAACAGCTGACCCGATTGGCCCCACGCTCGTATTTCT
>JAYTWE010000589.1:0-3086 GCA_043744055.1 Magnetospirillum sp. | reverse complement strand
CGCCCGGCGCATTACGCAGGGCCTCGGTGGCCTCTTCCACGCTGACCGGCTTGGCGAATTCCACATTGACCGTCTCGGAATGGCTGACGAAGACCGGGACGCGCACACAGGTCGCATGGACTTCGATATTGGCGTCGAGGATCTTCTTGGTCTCCACCACCATCTTCCATTCTTCCTTGGTCGAGCCGTCTTCCATGAAGACGTCGATCTGGGGGATCAGGTTAAAGGCGATCTGCTTGGCGAATTTTTGCGGCTTGATGGCGTCGTTGACGAAGACAGCCCGGCTCTGCTCGAACAGCTCATCCATGCCGTCCTTGCCAGCCCCTGAGACCGACTGATAGGTCGACACCACCACACGCTTGATCTTGCCCAAGCTGTGCAAAGGCTTCAACGCCACCACCATCTGAATGGTCGAGCAATTGGGATTGGCGATGATGCCCTTCTTCTTATACCCGGCGATGGCTTCGGGATTGACCTCGGGCACCACCAGCGGCACATCAGGGTCCATGCGGAAGTGAGACGTGTTGTCCACCACCACGCAACCAGCGGCGGCGGCGCGTGGACTATGTTCCGCAGAAATCTTGGCGCCCGGCGACGACAGAGCGATATCCCAGCCCGTAAAGTCGAACGTAGCCAGATCCTTGACCTTCAGGATCTTTTTATCTCCAAACGACACTTCGCGGCCGACAGAGCGGGCGCTGGCCAGGGCGACCACGTCGTCCACCGGGAAATTACGTTCCGCCAGAGTCTTAAGCATCTCGCGACCGACATTGCCGGTGGCACCGATGACAGCAACCTTGTAGCCCATATTCTCTTTCTCCGTTTGGAGCCCTTGGCTCCCTTGGACGCCCTATTCCTATACGAAAAGGCCCGCGGGATGCTTAACCGCGGGCCTTTTCGTATAGTCGTGACGAACCGGCCCGCTCAAGCGGTCTTGGTAGCACCGGTTTTAGTTGTGACGAGAAGGACCATCGCCGGGGCCTGACCCCGGACGGCGAGTGCGTTCATCTTGAACAGGCGCTCAAACATGGCTTCCTCCATCGGAACGCATGCTTACCGGAAGCCATTCTTCTGCGCAAGTGTAAAGCTTATCCCCGGCTGACCAGCAGACTCCACTCACCACCATCCGGCCAGTCAACCAAGCTTACTTGACCGCCCAGTTGGTCTTGGCAGAACCGTTGCCATGGTTCGGGGTCATCACCCCACAGGAATTCATCGCGCCGCTCTGGTCGTAGCATATTGAAGGCAAAGCCAACACTTGACAGGTGGGCCATGGCCCGTAGGACGTCCTCGACCAGCCTTCGCCAGATATGATCGTTGGACCCTCCCGAAATATTGAAGGTTCCCGATGCCAGAGACCAATGGGCAGGGCTAGGGGGAAGAGCGCTCTGGAGGAATCGGGCGCGAGGATCGGTGACTGTGGCGGATGCCGCCTCGACCATGGATTCGCAGATATCGCTGCCGCAATATCCAGCCAATTGAAATCGCCCGTCCAGAAATCCGAATAATGCGCCATAGCCGCAACCGACATCGTTCACCGTCAGCGGTTGGTCGCTATTGATACCTGCGGTCAGAATCTCAAATCGGCGAAACTGATCCTCGGCTGTCTTCCAGGCAACTCCGCCAGCCGAGCGTCCATATTCTTCCAAAGTGCAGTGATAGATTGTGGCGACGCCCGCCAGAGCGTGGGAATAACACTCGATGGTCTCATCATCCATATCGTTATCCTTACTTCGGCGGGCGGCTAACCGCCAGGACACCTTCCATGGGACGGCGGCCAGGAGGAGAAATGGTGGTGACCAAGGCCAGTGGCTGTGTTCCGTCGTCATTGAAACGCTTCCCCAATTGGCTCGCATACCAGCCGCTGGGGATCAGATAATAGTCATTGATCCGCATCCCATCGGTATCGCGGCTATCGAGATTGAGCAATTGAGCCCCGCCTTTCAGCCCCCCCCTTTCCACCATGGCCAGAAGATGCCGTTGGAGTGAGGTGATATCGGCAAATTCCGACCAGACGGAACATATCCCATCATGACTGACCGCCAGCGTCACCGCCCCCAGATTGGGACGACGCAGAACCCGGACATAGCCGGTTCGACCCTGGAGTATGCTGGCTGCGACATCATCCGGGGCCACGACAAAGCCAAATTCACCGCTGGGTGCCGCCGCCGTGATGACCGCGTTGATATCGCCAAGGTTCATCAAGCAGATCCGCCCCAATACCGCCACGGCAAGGCGCGACGTCTCATCGCGCATGCGATAATCGACAGCATTCTGAGCATGGGCCGAAGACAGCGTGGACAGAAAGAGAATAAGCGCAAAAACGATTCTCATGGCTGCCGAGTCCCTATGGTGATGATGGCCTGAAGGTTTGGATTGGCGTTTTCCGACGTGGTCAAGATAACCCGAAGCCCCGGAATGGCGGCGCCATACTGTTTGACCAGTTCTTCCCGGTATTCGCCAATGGGGGCCAGATCAATGAAGCGGGCAAGCAGCGCACCCTTGGCCTCGCGCCCGGCTGGTTGAACCGAGAAGGCCTTGGCGACCGCGACGCGGATATCTTTTTCCAACTGCTTGTACAGCCGGTCCGTGGAAACTTTCTGAACAAAGACAGCGCATTGGGCTTCCGATGTCAGCAACACCATGGTCACCCCGGCATCGAAACGAGCGAAGGCGTCACCCTCCTTGCCTTGGAGAAAAGGCTTGGCATCCGACGGCGAAAGTTTTGGTAGGTAAAGATCACGGCCGGGCTGTAACCGTTCCCGTAATTGCTCATATGCCCCCATATGGCCAACACAGCCACGAACGAAGGTCAGCGAAGCCACTTCGGCCACATCCAAGGGTGCATCAGCAGCCCCTGCTGATTGAGCCAGAAGCGCCAGAACCGAGACAAGGATTGCAAAAACTTTCATGGACGTGGCGCCTCCCTGACTCACAGTTTATCCGTCGATGCGTCAAAACGAAAGGGCCGCCCCATGGGGCGGCCCTTTGCAAAATAAGACGAAGGGCTCTGCCCTTCACCCGCAAGGGACTCGGTCCCTTGACCCCATTCCTAATATACCAGCGGGATCAAAGGGCCTCGGCCC
>JAYTWE010000588.1:0-4107 GCA_043744055.1 Magnetospirillum sp. | reverse complement strand
GCCGCCTGACAGACGGCAATGCTCGGCGAGGGACTGCTCCGCGCTCACCTCACCATGCTGAACCGCCCGCTGCATCAACAGCCAAGCCATCACCTGCGTCAGTCTTGATGTCACTCGCAGAGCCTCGCAGCTCATACGAAGCCCGGCCATGGAGCCCATTCGCACCCGCTCGCGCCGTTCGACAAAGCGCATGTAATTGCGAGCCTCCACCATGAGATCCATGGCTTCGTCATACGTCCGGTGGAAGAAAGCGGGTTGTGACATACGCATTTCTCCTGACCGCCACCTCCTGAACGGGAACGCATCACTGCTGTTTCCTGGGGGATGGAAAGCCACGGGCAATCCTAACCTTCTCCAAATAAGGTGACACCTGTGTGAACGATCTTCAACAGCTTGATTATACTTTTTTCATACGCACCGGATAACTAATTGATAATAAATGATTTAATTCAACAACCCCCAATCCACGCCCGATTCTCCGTATCTTTTCAAAGAAATGGAGAGCGAAAATTAAGACAAGATAACAGTAAAAATTTACATAAAATTGTTATGTTAAGCACACCACAGAACAACACATGAATATCAATCATAATATCGCCATGACCTGAACACATTGAACTGGCTGGTGTATCATGCGCTTCGTAATTTCAGAGAGCTTCGACAAAAGCGAAATAAACCGCTACTTCGAGTCCGACTTATTCCCGAAGGTCGGCCAATCCATCAGAACCCGCAGCGGAAAGTGCTATTGCATCAAGGATGTGGGCTGGACCATCGACGAGTTCGATCGTCACCCCAATATCCAAGTTCTGTTGAAGCGCATCCAGTAGAACAGCGGCGAAGCCCCCTTACCCGGCCAAAGGTTGCTTCGCCTTAATTCTATTTATTTTGCATCAAGAAAGAACAGTTGTTCGCCGTCGATCTTGAATCCGGCGATTGCGGCTTGCCCCTTGGGACCCGTCAACCAATGATGCCAAGCCGACGCATCCGCCGCTTTGATCCCTGAATGGCGAGCAGGATTGACCAAGATGCTGCCATAGGGATTGAACAGCGCCTTGTCACCATCGAGAACAATGGCCAGAGATTGACGGTTCTTGAATCCGGCCCAAGTCCCACGATCAGCCAGGACATAGGCATTCATCCCGGCGGCGGTATTTAAGGTTGCCCCCATTCCCGATCCCAATTCCCGGTACCAAGCAATCCCGCCGGACTTCACATCCACCCCCGCCGCCTTCCAGATGCGCAGCTCGCTACGATGTGTCCCGGAATCATCCCCGCGTGAGGCAAACGGTGCCTTGGCAGCGGCGATGCGCCTGAAAGCCTCCGTTACCGACCCGGCCCCTTTGATCCGAGCCGGGTCATCCTTGGGTCCTACCAGGACAAAGTCGTTATACATAACGTCGCGGCGGTCCAGGCCATAACCTTCGGCGATAAATTTGTCTTCACCGGCCCGGTCATGCACCAGCAGGACATCGGCATCGCCACGCTCACCCAGCTTGATGGCCTGACCGGTTCCCACCGCCACCACCCGGACCCAGATGCCGGACTCGGCCCGGAACATGGGCAGTAGATGCGCGAACAGCCCGGACTGATCCGTCGAGGTGGTCGATGCCAGGGTAATGAACCGCTCCTCCGCCACCACCACATTCGCCAGAGACATCAGCAGCGCCGATAGCGCCAGAATTCGCTTCAACATACCAGTTCTCCCGATAGAAAAGCCCGAGCCTGGGGGGTCGCGGCTCCCTTGAAAAACGGGGCGGCAGACGAGGCTTCAACCACCTGACCGCGCGACAGAAAAACAACCTCGTCAGCCAATCGCCGGGCTTGGCCCAGATCATGGGTCGTCATGACAATCTTTGTCCCGGCAGAGTGGAAGTCATGGATGGCCATCTCCACCGCCAGAGTCGAAGCAGGATCTAGCGCCGAGGTGGGTTCGTCCAAAAACAAAACATCCGGCTCCATTGCCCAGGCCCGCGCCAGGGCCAGACGCTGCTGCTCGCCGCCGGACAGAATCCGCGCCGATCGCGCCGCCAGATCGGCCAGTCCGAATCTGTCTAGCGCCGCCATGCCAGCCCCGTGCCGCTGCCGCAGCGGCATTCCCCGCAGAGCAAGCACATAGCGGATATTGGCCAAGACGGAACGGCGCAAAAGAACCGGCCGCTGAAACACCATGGCCTGACGACGCCCGGCTGACCCGGCCTCCAACGGACGCCCTCCTCCCCAGCGGATAAGGCCCTCGGTGGGACTCAGCAATCCGTGGCACAGCCGCAACAACAAACTCTTCCCCGCCCCGTTCGGCCCCAGCACAACGGTGCGCGCCCCCGCCTCCAAGCGAAGATTGACTCCATGCAACAGCCGCTGCCCCTGAGCCGCGAAGCCGACCCCCATCAGTTCCAATGGTAAGATCGTGTCCATACCAGGTGCCGGGCTCATCCCATCCTCCGCCGCGCCGTCTGCCCCACCAAGAACACCGCCGTATTCACCAGAGTCACCAACCCGATCAAAATCAGCCCCAAAGCCAGGGCCAGAGGCAAGTCGCCCTTACTGGTCTCCAAGGCGATGGATGTGGTCATGGTCCGGGTCACATCCTTGATGTTTCCGCCCACGATCATCACCGCCCCCACTTCGGCCGAGGCGCGGCCGAATCCGGCAAGAATGGCGGTCAGCAAACTGAAACGGCCATCCCACAGCAACGTCATCGCCACCGAAGGCCGCGACGCCCCCAGCGAACGCAGCTGTTCGCCATATTCCTCCCAAAGATCGGCCACCACCTGACGCGCCAGCGCCGCCACGATGGGAAGGACCAAGATGGTCTGAGCCACAACCATGGCCGAAGGCGTGAACAGCAATCCGTATTGCCCCAGCGGCCCGGCTCGCGAGAGCAGCAGATAGACGGCCAACCCCACCACGACCGGCGGCAATCCCATGAAGGCGTTCATCAACACGACCACGGCTCCACGCCCCGGAAACGAGGCCAAGGCCAGCATGGCCCCCAAAGGGAGTCCGATCAGGGCGGCCAACAGCACGGCACCGCCCGACACCTGCACCGACAGCCGCACGATGGCCAGCATCTGCGGATCGAAAGAGGTCACCAACGCAAAGGCGGTGGACAGAGCGACGCCAAGGTCAAACATGAGAATCCCACAATCCTGCTCTATTATGCATTTTTTACGGATGACTGTTAAGAAACGAATGTCCACGCAGGATTTGCGGGTTCTCCGAATCCTGAAAGGCTTGATATCCGACAGGAAATTCCGCTAAGTCACGCCCTCTTGTCCCTGCGTTCAGGATTTGCCATGACCACCCCCAGCCCCAAAGTCGGTATCGTCAGCCTCGGCTGCGCCAAGGCGCTGGTGGATTCCGAACGCATCTTGACCCGGCTGCGGGCCGAGGGTTACGACATCTCGGACAGCTATGACGGCGCCGATGTGGTCATCGTCAACACCTGCGGCTTCCTTGACTCCGCCCGTGCGGAATCCCTGGAGGCCATCGGTGAGGCTATCAGCGAGAACGGAAAAGTCATCGTCACCGGCTGCATGGGCGGCGATGAGAAGACCATTCGGAGCCTCCACCCTTCCGTCCTGTCGGTGACCGGGCCGCATCAATACCAGGCGGTGGTCGAGGCGGTTCACAAAGTGATCCCGCCCCAGCACGACCCGAAGCAGTCGCTGGTGCCACCGGAAGGCCTCCACCTGACGCCCAGTCATTACGCCTATCTGAAAATTTCCGAGGGCTGCCATAACAGTTGCTCGTTTTGCATCATTCCCGATATTCGCGGCCCGCTATCCAGCCGCCCGGTAGCCGACGTGCTGGGCGAGGCCGAACGGCTGGCGGAAGCCGGGGTGCGGGAACTGCTGGTCATCTCCCAAGACACCAGCGCCTACGGCCTGGACCTGCGCCACGCCGAAAGCCAATGGCGAGGCCGCCCGGTGCGTGCCCACCTGACCGATCTCGCCTCGGCCTTAGGTGATCTCGACATCTGGATCCGGCTGCATTACGTCTACCCCTACCCCCATGTGGACGAGGTCATTCCCCTGATGGCCGAGGGCAAGATTCTGCCCTACCTGGATATTCCCTTCCAGCATGCCAGCCCCAATGTACTGAAAGCCA
>JAYTWE010000587.1:0-9604 GCA_043744055.1 Magnetospirillum sp. | reverse complement strand
CATGAAGGCAGCGTTCTGTTCGAAGGCCGTCCGTCCGAGATTGTTGCGCATGAAGGCGTGCGGCGCGTCTATCTCGGCGAGCGTTTCAGCTTGTAGCCCTTTGGCGCCCTTGGGGGGCGGGATTACACGGCCATGGCACTTTCGCCGCGTCTCGATCTCAGACAATCGCAAAGTTTGGTTATCACGCCGCAATTGCAGCAGGCGATCAAACTGCTGCAATTGTCCAATATGGAGCTGACCAGCTTCATCGACCAGGAACTGGAACGAAACCCTCTGCTGGAGCGCGAAGACACCGACCGACCGGTGGAACGCGCCGAGCCCAAGGCCGATGCGGCCGATCTGCCGGTCTTGGATTTCAAGCCAGCCGAAATACCCATGCTGGACGGCATGACCGCCACTTCAGCCTCGGAAGGGCTGGATGTGGATTACGACAACACCTTCAACAATGACAGCCCATCCGACGGAACCGATGGCGAGGCGTTTTCCCAGTGGTCGTCGCGCAATGGCGGCAGTCATGCCTTCGATGATTCCGAATCCAGCCTGGAACAGACCATCGCCGGTGAAATCAGCCTTCGCGATCATCTGGTGGCCCAGCTCAATGTGGATGTGCCAGAGGCGGGTGACCGGATTATCGGTCTGCATCTGATCTCTATGTTGGACGATGCCGGTTATCTGATCGGCGACCTGAATGAACTGGCCGAGCGGCTGGGCTGCCCTGTCACTCGGGTGGAACAGGTGCTGACACGGGTCCAGGGCTTTGACCCGGTCGGCGTTTTCGGCCGCACCCTGAAGGAATGCCTGGGTCTGCAACTGGCGGATCGCAACCGGTTGGACCCGGCCATGCAGGCTTTGCTGGACAATCTGGAACTGCTGGCCAAGCGCGACTTGCCGGGCTTAATGCGGGTCTGCGGCGTCGATGCCGAGGACCTGGCCGAGATGATCAGCGAAATCAAGGCGCTGGACCCCAAGCCCGCCTTGCGCTTCGACCATGTGGTGGCCCAACCCATCACGCCGGAAGTGCTGATGCGTCGGGCTCAAGATGGCGGTTGGCTGGTGGAGCTGAATTCCGACACCCTCCCCCGCGTCCTGGTCAACACCCGCTATTATTCAAAGATCGCCGGATCAGCCAAAAACAAGGACGATAAGACCTATATCAGCGAACAATACCAATCGGCCAATTGGCTGGTGAAATCCCTGCATCAGCGCGCCACCACCATTTTGAAGGTGGCGACCGAGCTGGTCCGTCAGCAAGACGCTTTCTTCCGCCATGGCGTCCAGCATTTGCGGCCCCTGGTGCTGCGCGATATCGCAACGGTCATTGCCATGCACGAGAGCACGGTCAGCCGGGTTACTTCCAACAAGTATATCGCCACCCCCCGAGGGATCTATGAGTTGAAGTATTTCTTCACTCAGTCCATCAACTCGGCCGATGGCGGCGACGCCCATTCCGCCGAGGCGGTGCGCCACCGGATCAAGGTTATGATCGATGCCGAGGGAAAAACAATCTTGTCAGATGATCAAATCGTGATCGCTTTGAAAGCGGACGGCATCGACATTGCCAGGCGAACAGTGGCAAAATACAGAGAAGCCATGAACATCGCATCGTCGGTTCAGCGACGTCGCGAGAAGGCACTGGGTATGTGACTCCCGTCAAGCTTGACTCCCGATCGGTGCGGACCTATTTTCCGCCCCTCTCTTGGGAGACGGAAGGGGGGAAACCGTCCCGGACCAAGTTAGAGATTCCGCGGACTTAGCGATTCCGCAAAATAGGGTGGATTCATGGAAATCACCGACCTCATCAGCCCGGCAGCTGTTATTCCCAACTTGCGCGCCACTTCGAAGAAGCAGGCATTGCAAGATCTGGCACGCCGAGCCGCCGAAATCACGGGTCTGCACGAACGGGCTATTTTTGACGTATTGCTGGAACGCGAACGCTTGGGAACAACCGGCGTCGGAAACGGCATCGCCATTCCCCATGGCAAGCTCGCCAGCCTGGACCGGCTCTATGGCCTGTTCGCCCGGCTGGAAAAGCCGATCCACTTCGACTCCATCGACGAACAGCCGGTGGATTTGATCTTCTTGCTCTTGGCCCCGGAATCGGCCGGTGCCGATCATTTAAAGGCATTGGCCCGTGTATCGCGGCTGCTGCGTGATAAGAGCGTCTGTGAGAAGTTGCGCGGAACCGATAATGCCGATGCGCTTTATTCCCTCTTGACCGAATCCCCCGCCAGCCGGGCGGCATAGGGAAGAGCCCCCTCCCCGACCCTCCCCCGGCAAGCCGGGGGAGGGAGAAGTTCTGGCCCCTCCGGCACGCCGAGAGGCTCCGTGCCCTTCGGCACGCGGGGTTCCGCGCCCTCCGGCACGCCGAGAAGCTCCGTGTCCTTCGACACGCCGAGAGGCTCTGTGTCCTTCGACACGCCGAGAGGCTCTGTGTCCTCCGGCACGCGGGGTTCCGCGCCCTTCGGGGGAGGCGATTCTCTTATCCTCCCCCCGCGCAGCGGGGGGAGGTTGGGAGGGGGGCACTCAGCCCTCAATGAACGCTGAACGGCTCCAGCTCGTGCTGACGAACCGCCGCGAAAGCGGTCGCCCGGTCCGGCGCGGCTCCGATGGGGGTGCCGTCGGCGGCGTGGATGGTCCAGCCTCCGGCGCCTTCTTCTCCCACATGCCGTACATAAGCGATCACGGGTAGACCCCAATTGGCCAGATCGGCCGATGTCATGATCTCGGCGGGAAAGCCGGGGGTGGGTTTCGTGTCTGCGTTCTTCATGTCAGACCTCCCTTGTATGGCCGGTTCTGGCCCCGGGTTTATGGGCATCTTCGGCATCGGCGGCGACCGTGATGGTCTGGGCGGCAAGATTAGATTTGTCCGCTCCCTGGATAGGAATGCTGCGGATACGGGGTTCGGGAAGCTCGCGCTTGAGATCCACGTGCAAGAGTCCGTTATCGAGAGCGGCCCCTTGAACCTCGATCCCTTCAGCAAGCACAAAGGCGCGTTGGAATTGACGGGCGGCGATGCCGCGATGAATAAAGATCCGCCCGGCTTCGTCTTCGTTCTGACGGCCGCGGATGACCAACTGATTGTCTTCCAGCGCCACCGACAGGTCATCCATGGAAAAACCGGCAACCGCAAGCGTGATGCGTAGGCCGTTTTCCGAGGTTTGTTCGATATTATATGGGGGATAGCCTTCGGCCGATGTCTTGGAAATGCGGTCGAGCACGCGTTCGAAGTGATCGAAGCCAAGCAGCAAAGGGCTATTGAATGCGGACATACGAGACATTTACCTTCGTCCTCCTCGGTATTGAGCGAGTCCGGCGAGGAAGGGCCCGACCATCGGCACCCTTCACATATTATATCTTGGGGCAGATTAAGGGATCGTCAAGCACAAGGCAGAGGGCGAGGTTGCGGCGTTCGGTTATTTGTTGTTTTATGAGCGCCGCATACGGTTAATTCGCTTGTGTGCATATTCGAATATCTAACATCTCAAAGTCTGCGTCGTGGGGGCGACAGGCGGCTGTAAAGGCGCAGGTAAATGGCCATCGACAGATCAATTACGAATGTGGAACGAACCTTCCAATGGGATGATGTCATCGTTTCCAAGACGGACCTCGCTGGCAAGATCACCTACGCCAATGAAGTTTTCATTGATATCAGCGGCTACACGGAAGATGAGCTGCTGGGCGCACCTCATTCCATCTTGCGCCATCCCGCCATGCCGCGCTGTGTCTTCAAATTTCTGTGGGATCGCATCGCCGATGGTCACGAGGTCTTCGCCTATGTGATTAACCGGGCCAGGAATGGCGATCACTACTGGGTTTTCGCGCATGTCACCCCTTGTTACGACAAGGCGGGACAGCTCATGGGCTATCACTCCAACCGTCGCGTCCCCAAGCCCGAGGCGGTGGCCATCGTCAAGCCGCTTTACGAGACCTTGCTGGGGATCGAGGAGAAAGCCAGTGATCGTAAAACGGGGCTGGAACAATCCTTCGCCACCTTGGTTAAAACCATCGGTGATCTTGGTTTCGACAGCTATGACCGTCTGGTCATGACCATCAGCCGGTAGGAGACGCGTCATGTCTGCCCCTTCGCTTCGCCGGTCGGTTTCGACCTCGACCACCTTGACCATGATCGCCTTGCTGATAACCGGGGCGGTCGCCTATGCGGCTATCGGCTACGGGCTGATGCTGGATTCATCAATTGCTGATGCCCTGGCCGACGCTGCCAAGGGCGGTGAGTCCTGGCGTAAACCGCTGGAGACCACCATCTCTAATCATCGCAGCTTCGGGTATGCCATGTTGGCTTTGGCCGTGGTGGCGGGCAGCAGCTTGTTCTTTCTCTCCATCCGCTCTCACCGCCAGATATCGACCATCATCGATCTGGTGGAACGTGGAGAAAAAGTCGCGGCCCAGGCGGCCCAAGGTGATTTCAACTCCCGTATTCTCCGCATTGGCCGCAAGGACGAGCTGGGACGCATGTTGACGGGCTTCAACCGGGTTCTCGACCTGGCCGAGGAATTTGCCAAGGATTCCGGCGCAGCCATGAAGATGGCGGGCCAGAAGAAATATTTCCGCCATATTCCGTTGCAGGGATTGCGGGGCGATTACCAGGGTTATGCCGAGGGCATCAATAAGGTGCTGGCGGATATGGATGCCCGCGACCAGGAAACCCGGAGCTTCGAGGAAGCGGTGCAAAAGATGGTCGCCGATGTTTCCGTCGCCACCACCGCCATCGGTCAAACCGCGAACTTGATGGCGAGACGTTCGGAAAGTGCCGGGGGGCGCTCGCTCAATGTGGGTGATGCTGCCGAAGTCGCGACCGAGCGGGCGGCATCGGTTTCGGAATCCGCGCGCCAACTGGCCGGGGCTATCAACGAAATCGCCCAGCAGGTGACTCAATCGGCCCAGGTCTCCCAGGCGGCGGTGTCCGATATCGCTCAGACGGTGGATCGCATGAACGGTCTGGCCGATTCGGTCAGCCAGATCGGTGACGTGGTGAAACTGATTAATGATATCGCGGCGCAGACCAATCTCTTGGCGCTGAACGCCACCATCGAGGCGGCTCGTGCCGGAGATGCGGGCAAAGGGTTCGCCGTGGTGGCCAACGAGGTCAAGCATCTGGCCAATCAGACCGCCAGAGCCACCGATGACATCACCCGTCAGGTCTTAGCCGTGCAAGATGCGGCGCGCTCGGCGGCTTCAGGCATCAATGGCGTGGTGGAGACCATCCGCAGCATTGATCGAATCTCGGCCACTATCGCTGGCGCGGTGCAAGAGCAAGAAGCGGTAACCCGCGAGATCTCCAGTCATATCGAGGATGTGGCGGTCAAAGCAGCCGAAGTGTCAGAGAATGTGGCCCATGTGTCCCAGTCCTCCGCCCAGGCTTGCGGCGGCACGATCCGGGTGATCTGGAGCGCGCGGACACTCAGCAAAGTGGTGACGTCGCTGACCGATCGGGTCAACGACTATGTCAGCAAGGTGGGGTAACGAGTCAGCACAGCATATGATGCCGCTGCGCGGCTACCCCCGCTCAGGAAACAGCGCCTTCAATCCCTCGGGGCTGGCTTCGCACACGCCGCGTTCGGTAATCAGGCCGGTAACCAGACGGGCAGGGGTGACGTCGAAGCCGTAATTCACGCAAGGCGAGCCGTCGGGGGTGACTTGGACTTCCACCACTTTGCCGGTTTCATCCTTGCCGAAGATATGGCTTTGCTCGCGGGCTGAACGTTGTTCGATGGGGATTTCCTTGACCCCGTCGGCGACATTCCAGTCGATGGTGGGGCTGGGGAGACCCACATAGAACGGCACATCATTGTCCGCCGCCGCCAGCGCCTTCAGATAGGTGCCGATCTTGTTGCAGACATCGCCGTTGCGGGTGGTGCGGTCGGTGCCGACGATGACGAGGTCCACCATGCCGTGTTGCATGAGATGGCCGCCGGTATTATCGGCGATCACGGTGTGAGGAACGCCGTGCCAGTTCAATTCGCGCGCGGTCAGGCTGGCGCCTTGGTTGCGTGGTCGGGTTTCATCCACCCAGACATGGACGGGAATCCCCGCATCAAACGCCTTGTAGATGGGGGCGATGGCGGTACCCCAATCCACCGTGGCCAGCCAACCGGCATTGCAATGGGTCAAGATATTGACGCGTTCACCCTTTTGCTGGTGAATCGCGGCGATGATCTTGGCGCCATGCTCGCCCAAGGCGGCATTGGCGGCGGAATCTTCGTCGCAGATTTCGGCGGCGCGGGTATAGGCGGCTTGAACTCGTGCTGAAACCGACAGCTTGCCCAGACACGCCATCATCTCGTCCAAAGCCCATTTCAGGTTGATGGCGGTGGGCCTTGTGGCGTGGAGCACATCATAGGCGTTCTTCAACCCGGCATCGGAGGCATCGCCCCGCGTCGCCAGGGCCATGCCATAGGCGGCGGTAGCCCCGATCAGCGGTGCGCCCCGCACCCACATATCGCGGATGGCGGTGGCGGCGTCATTCAGCGAGCGCAAGGTGACCGTCACGAATTCGTGCGGCAGCCGGGTCTGGTCGATGATCTCGACCCCGGCCCCGTCCTGGGCCAGCCAAATGGTGCGATAGGGAACGCCGTTGATCTTCATGTGCTCTCTCCGACTTGAGATCGCGCACTCTACGTGAACTGTCCTCTTGTTTCTAGCCGCCGTCACCCACCAGGGAGAACGGAGCCCAGAATGTCGGATGGGCATAGACGAATTGCTCTTTTCCGGCTCCGTCCAAAGCGCCGGGGCCGTCCATCAGCGCCAGCATGGCCTTGCGCATGGCCTGGGCACGAGATAACGCCGGGTCCTGGGCCTGTCGGCGGAACAGATCGGTGGTCAACATGCGGGCCGAGGTGGTTTCCACCGGCCAATTGCTCACCAGCAACGAGCGTGCTCCGGCGTAGAAAAAGGCGCGCCCCAGGCCAGAGACCGCCTCGGCTCCCGATCCTTCTCCGGCGGCGGTATTGCAAGCCGACAGCACAACCCAATCGGCATCCAGCTTTAACCCCATGATCCGTTCCATGGTCAAGACACCGGACGAGCCGTCGCCGGTGACCTCTGGTGAGGACAGCGCCAAGGCGGGCTGATCCAAACCCGTCAAATCACCGGGAATCAGGCCATGGGTGGCGAACATGACGATCCGCCATTTGGACAGATCGGTCTTTTGCACATTGGCTTCGCTGGCGCGGGCCTGGAGGAACAAGTCCTGTGCGGGATCGGCCCCCAGCACGGCGGCGATGCTTCTGACCTCCTCGGCGGTATCGGGAAGACGCGGCAGCTGGGCCAAGTCCGAGGTGAAGTCTGGATTGGGCTTGGGGGCGGAGCGGCGCTTGACCCCACGGGTCGCCAGGGCGGAGCCGTCACCCGCCGCCTCCATAGCCTGTTCCTTGCTAAAGAGCGGATCGCCGAATGCGATGAACGAACGCTGTGGCTCATGCTTGCCGGGTTGGGCTCGTAGGGTGGCCAGGGCGCCGACCGAGGGTAGTTGGGCAATGGCGACCTTCCGTGCCAGCCAGGGCACATCACGATATTTGGCGAAAAGCGGGCCGGTTGCGGTTTTGGCGGAACCGGCCTTTGGCACGGGAGCCGGCTTTACCGCTGCCGCCATGGCGACCGGACGAGTGGGCAACAAGGCTAAAGGCAGCGACCCAAGCGGGCCGTGGGGCACGGTGAACAGGATCTCTGCCTGGGTCCAGGCGGATTCAGTGGGCAAGATGGCGGCGGCATAAAGGTCGGATGCCGCCTTCAGATCAAAATCGGGGATCTCATCGATTCCGTTTACCGACAGGTCCAAAGCTTCACGCAGATGCTTCACCTTGGCCTCCAAGGCGAGGCGGCCGATGGGAGCCGAACTGAGCGCCGCCGCGCCCTGTGCTGGCACCGCCCAGGTATAAAGGCGGTCCTCGGCACTGTAGAAGGCCAGCATTGCTTCGCCCGGACGCAGCTTGCTTTTAATATCAGCCACGGTGAGAGGCTGAGGATTGAGCATACGAGCGTATTCAGGAAATTGAATGGCGATCTGCTTTAAAGTCTCGCCACGTTCGGCCCGCAATGACGCGATGCGTTTCTTCAACCCCTCCAATGCTGCCGCATCTTGATCCTCGGCCCGCGCGCTGATGGCGTTGCCCAGCAAGCCGGATAGGGCGGCCATCTGCTTTTCCGCATCTTGGGCTTTGCGCGCCATATCCGCCACGGCGGGATTTCCGGCGGCGGCCCGTGTGGCCGAGGCGGCAAGGGCGCGCTGCACCGTGCGGCCCCGAGCCGAATCGGCCAGACGGAATGATTCCTCTGCCGGATCAATTCCCGCCGCCTGGGCCATTGCGCCGGATTTGGTCAGAAGTTCCATATAGGATTCCAGAATCATCCGCAGCTTCTGATCGCGGGCGCGATTGCCGGTTTCCTGATCTTCATCGTCATCTTGAGCGGTTAAGACCGGCACGGCGGCGATGAACTCCACCAAGGCTTCTTCACTGCGTCCCAAGGCCGCCAGGGAAGCCGCCATGAATCCGCGGGCCTGGGCGGTGGCGTAGGTCTCCGAGCCCAGCTTGGCCTTCAACTCGTCATGGCTGCGCGAGAAATAGGACAAAGCTTCATCCGGGCTGCCGGTCTTAAGCAAGGTGAGGGCGAAGTTGACGTTGCGACGCGCCATGGAATCAAACTGTTCCGGGTCATCGGTGGCGGCCTTACGGATTTCGTCGAACTGCTGGCGGGCCTCTTTCCAGCGATAATCCATGGCTAGAATGTCGGCCAGTACGATTCGCGTCCCCCCATTACCCGCCATGCCAGAGGCTTGGACGACGTCGAGCCCCTTGCGGGCCAAGGCTTCGCCATCCTTGACGCGCCCCTGTTCAGCAATAATTCGCGCCAGCCCGGACAGACCGGTCCCAGTCCGTTGGGATGCCGGGCCGACGGTACGTTGATAAATGGCCAGGGCGATGCGCTGTTCGTTCTCGGCTTCGGCCAACCGTCCTTGGGCACGTAAATTCTCTGCCAGCTGCTGATAGCGATTGCCCAGGACATAGGTGTTGCGGGTGTTGGGAGCCTCCTCATAATGGCGAACCACCTTGCGGATCAGCGGTTCGATCTCGACCTGTTTTCCCTGGGCTTGCAAGACTGCGATCTCGCAGCGGAGCAGATTGGTCTGGCGCCACAGGGCATTGATCGGATTGCGGTCGCCGCGACCGGCCTGGGCCTTCCGGGCAATCTCCTGACACTGCATGAGAGCGGTCGTCGCGCCGTCCACATTGCCGAGTCTGCCATACTGTTCGGCAATCAGGGCGGAATTGCGGAGCACCAGAGCTGGCCCCGGCTCCTCCGCATTGGCCTCGCGCAAGGCCTCGATGGCTTGGCGTGAGCGACCCATGTTGAGAAAGGCTTGACTGAGGTTATAGAGGACATCCGAACGTTCGGCGCTGCCGCGCAGCAACTCCGCCGCTTTCTCCAGATCGCGTGCCGCCTGGGCTTGCCGCCCCAATTGCAGGGCCGCGATTCCGCGCTCGAACAGTGCCTCACCCAGTGCGGATTTATCTTGTTCAGATGGAAGCGGGTGTTCCAGCTTGGCAATGGCGCGCGCTCGTTTCTCTTTGTCTGAGAGCAACGAATC
>JAYTWE010000586.1:0-5574 GCA_043744055.1 Magnetospirillum sp. | reverse complement strand
GGACGCGCCGTGACACCTCTTCGCCCCGAAGATCGCGTCGTCACCTTTCGCGATTGGGTTGCCTTCCTGGCCATGGTGTTCGGCATGTTCATGGCGATCTTGGATATCCAGATCGTCGCCAGCTCCATCGCCCAAATTCAGGCGGGCATTTCAGCCTCGGCCGAGGAAGTCAGCTGGGTCCAGACCTCGTATCTGATCGCCGAAGTGGTGATGATTCCTCTATCGGGTTGGGCGGCCCGGCTGGTTTCCACCCGCTATCTGTTCTTTGCGTCCTGCGTCACCTTCACCATCGCCAGCGCCGCTTGTGCATTTTCGTGGAGTATCGAGTCCATGATCGTCTTCCGGGCGATTCAGGGATTTTTGGGCGGCGCCATGATTCCCACCGTCTTCGCCACCACCTATATGATCTTTCCGCCGCGTCAACAGGCTGGTCTGTCGGTGGTGATCGGGCTGGTGGCCACCATGGCGCCGACGATCGGCCCGACTTTGGGCGGTTGGCTGACCGAGACCTGGAACTGGCACTGGCTGTTTCTGATTAATGTCTTTCCCGGTGTGATCGTCGCTTCGCTGGTTTTCATCTTCGGTCGCCGTGAAGCGCCGCAATGGTCCATGCTGAAAGGCTTTGATGCTGCTGGTATTGTGCTGGTGGCGGTTTTCCTCGGCTCGTTGCAATACGTGCTGGAGGAAGGGCCTGGCGACGACTGGTTCACCGATCGCCGGATTGTCGCCATGTCTTTGATCTCCGCCCTGGCCGGGCTTGGCTTTATCTGGCGTGAGTTAAAGACAGCCCATCCCGTGGTGGATCTGCGGGCTTTTGCCGACAGCAATTTCGCGGTGGGCTGTATTTACAGCTTCATTATCGGCATCGGCCTTTACGGGTCGGTCTATGTGGTGCCGCTTTATCTGGGGCGGGTGCGTGGCTATTCCGCGCTGGAAATCGGCACCACCATGATGGTGACGGGCCTGTTTCAAGCTTTGTCTGCTCCCTTGGCCGGGAATTTGGCCAAGCATATGGATCTGCGCTATATGCTGGGGATGGGGCTGGCCTTGTTCGGTGGCGGGTTGTGGCTCAATTCAGCGCTGACCTCTCAATGGGGCTATTGGGAAATGTTTCTGCCCCAGGCGGTGCGCGGATTGTCGCTGATGTTTTGTTTCGTGCCCATCAATGCCGTGGCGCTGGGACATTTGCCGCAGCAGCAGGTTCAGAACGCGTCGGGGCTTTACAATTTGATGCGCAATCTGGGGGGAGCCCTTGGACTGGCCGTCATCAATACGGTGTTGACTCATCGGCTGGATCTTCATCTCAGCCGGTTGTCAGAAAAGCTGAGTTCGACCAGTGGAGCGGCTTTGGGAATGCTGTCCGGCTTGACTGAACACTTGGAGCCGGTCTTGGGCAGCGGTGCGGAAGCGGCGGCGCTTAAAGTCCTCGGGCAACTTGCCCGGCGGGAAGCCATGACCATTGCGTTCTCGGACGCGCTGATGGTGATGGCTTCGGTCTTTCTCTTGGGGCTGCTACTGCTGCCGTTGTTGCAGCAGGTTCGCCATCCCAGTTCCAGTGACGGCGGCGGGCATTAGATCATCGTGCGCTAGGGTTAGCGCACGATGATCTAAGTTTATGTTTGCCCCTCGCCGGGTGCGGCCCTCCGGCCGCTTGGCCGCCGCCTCAATGGCGGCTGATCGCAGCGTGCGTCAATAGTGACGTACGCGGCTCTAGCTTTCATCCTCGACTTTTCGATCTCCATACGTGTAAACCCTCTTCCGGGACGGGAAGATGAGGGGCCGTGGAGAGATTCGCGGTATGATGATGATCTGTATTTTTATGGTGGCCCGTGAGGCTGCCCGGTCCGCATGAGTCTGTTTTCACGCAATCGCGATGATGACGGCGTCAAGCCGGGCGATACCTTCTACAAAGTCGGAACCTATCGCGTGGATTGGGTGGTTGAGCGGTTGTTCGATTATCCTGACATTCCGCGCCATGCCCGCTTGATTGATCAAAAGAGCGGTCGGACCATGACGGTGGCTCTGAGCATACTTCTAGACCCCGAGGCGTATCAGCGGCCCAAAATTTAGGGTCTATCGAGGCTGGCAGTCGGGCTTGGTGAAGTATTTCTCGATGATGGGCGCATAGTCGTGCACCAAGATACTGTTGCGTTGACGCACGGTGACCATGGTGCCCGCTGGGGTGCCCGCTGGGGTGCCCGCTGGCCCCTTGGCAAATTCGGTCACCATGAAATATTCGGTTCGGTAAATAGCTTCCAAGGTTCCGCTCAGTTCCGAACGGGCTCCGCCCGGCGCATTGTCGCAGCGGTAATGGAAATTGGGGCCACCCGCGCACCACATCAACATGCGGGCCGTTTTGGCGCAGGCCTGATCCGGCGGCAGGTTGATCAGAAAACTCGTCTGCTTCTCGGCATTGGCCTTCAGCGCTTCAACATTCAAGTCCGGGCTGATGAAGGCGCAGCCGCTCAAGCCGAAAAGCCCGGCGGTAACGGCAAGAAACATTCTGAAGCGATACATATTCTCGTCCATAATGGCCAGAACATGGAGTCTATCGCGTCTTGCCGCCGAACGGAACTAAGGTCTTTGCCTTATTCCGGCGAGCCAATGAATTGACTCGCCTATTGCCCCTCAAACGCCGGGCGCTCGCGCTTGGCTTACGCGCCATGTGGCGCGGCGGGCTTCGCCCTTACCTTCTCCCCCTTGAACTGAATAGATCAGTTCAAGGGCTTGGCGGCATTACGCCTCTGGTATGAGATCAAGGAGCCCGCTCACCACCCGGCATAGCCGCGCAATGTCTTGGTCACGGGACAGGCGGTGATCGCCATCCTTGACCAGAACAACCTCCACATCATCAGTGGCCAGGCGGTCGGCGATCTGTAACGCGGTTTGCCATGGAACATCGGCATCCTGTTGGCCGTGAATCAGGCGCACCGGGCAGGGCAGGTTGATGCAATCACGCAGCAGCAGATGATTGCGTCCGTCTTCGATCAGCGAACGGTGAACCCGCCAGGGGTTTTCAGGTTCATAGCAATTGGGTAGGCTGATTTCGCCCCGTTCCAGCAGTTCACGGCGTTGCTCGAAGCTGAAATCCTGCCACATCAGGTCTTCGGTGAAGTCGGGAGCGGCGGCGACTCCCACCAGCCCCACCACCCGTTCGCGCCGCTCCAAGGCGGTCAGCAGCGAGATCCAGCCGCCGAGGCTGGAGCCGACCAGGATCTGTGGTCCCGTGGTCAACTGGTCGATGATTGCCACGGCATCTTCGGCCCAGCGCCCCACTGTGCCGGACAAGACATCGCCAGAGGACTGGCCGTGGCCGAAATAATCGAAGCGCAGAAACGCGCGGCCCTGGTCCTGGCAAAGTTGCTCCAGCGCCAAGGCCTTGCTTCCGGTCATGTCGGAATGATAGCCATGCAGAAACACGATACCGGGGGTTTTGCCCTCTGACTTGTGGTATGCGATTGTCGCGCCGTCGGGGCGTGATAGTATTGCGCCCCCGATGGGAAGCCCCCCGTTGCCGTTTTCACCCGTCATGACAAGAGCTCGCTTTCTTCATATGCCCATGGATCAAGCCACTTCCATCGATGCGCCCTCATCCGAGGTCCGTCAACCCCTTCCCGCCAACGGTCGTGCGCCGGTGGTTCTCCAGGTCTTGCCCGCGCTGGTGACCGGCGGGGTCGAGCGTGGCGCCGTGGATATGGCGGTGGCGCTGGTCGAGGCGGGTTGGACCGCCATTGTGGCCTCCGAGGGCGGCCCCATGGTCCGCGAACTGGTAAGGGCCGGGGCCGAGCACATCACTTTGCCGCTGGCCAGTAAAAATCCGCTGGTGGTGCGCCGCAATGCGGGTCATCTGGCCGAGCTTGTGGCGAGCCGTGGCGTGGATATCTTGCACGCGCGTTCTCGCGCTCCGGCTTGGAGCGCTTTGATGGCGGCGGAACAGACTGGCTGTCACTTCGTTACCACCTTTCACGGCACCTACAATACCGGCGGCTATTTCGGCCTGAAGAATCGCTATAACGCGGTCATGACACGGGGCGAGCGGGTGATCGCCATTTCCGAATTCATCGCCGAACATGCAAGGCGGATCTATGGGCTCGAACCCGACCGTATCCGGGTAGTACATCGGGGAATTGATCTCAACCGCTTTGATCCTGCACGCGTCAGTCAGGAACGTATCATTCAGTTGGCCCAGAAATGGCGGCTGCCCGATGGCCATCGCGTCATCATGCTGCCCGGACGCTTGACCCGGTGGAAGGGCCAATCCGTCTTGATCGAGGCGCTGGCTTTACTGGGTCGCCATGACGTGCGCTGTCTGCTGGTGGGGTCTGACCAGGGGCGGACCGGCTATCGTGAGGAATTGGAGCAGCTGGTTCGTCGCCGCGATCTGGTGGACGTTGTCCATCTGACCGACGAGTGCAACGACATGCCAGCGGCCTATATGCTGACTGATGCGGTGGTCTCGGCCTCTACCGATCCCGAAGCCTTTGGCCGTGTGGCGGTGGAAGCCCAGGCCATGGGCCGTCCGGTCATCGTCACCGCCCATGGCGCCACCGGTGAAACCGTGCTTCCCGGCCGTACCGGCTGGCTGACGGCTCCTGGCGACCCCGAGGCTCTGGCCCAGGCGCTGGATCGTTTCTTGGCCCTGTCGACCGATGAACGAGGCGGTATGGCCCAAGATGCCATCGAGCATGTGCGGGCCAATTTCGGCAAGGAAACCATGTGCGCTCGGACCATGGATGTGTATCGGGAAGTGTTGGGCGGCGTTCCGGCGGGTCATGAGCCCTAAGCGCATTCTCATCATCAAGCTGGGTGCCCTGGGCGATTTCGTTCAGGCCATGGGACCGTTCGCCGCCATCCGGGCCTTCCATCCAAACGCTCGGATCACCTTGTTGACCACGCAGGGCTTCGCCGATTTGGCCTTGGCCTGTCCATGGTTCGATCAGGTCTGGCTGGACGATAAGCCGAAGCTATGGCAATTGCCCCGGATGATGCGGTTGCGCAAGATGCTGCGTGATGGTTGTTTTGAACGGGTTTACGATCTCCAGACATCGGATCGCTCGTCCAGTTATTTCCGCCTGATGGGCAAGGTGCCGGAATGGTCGGGGATCGCTCCAAGCTGTTCGCATCCCCACGCCAATCCCAAGCGCGATGTCATGCACACCATTGAACGTCAGCGTGAGCAATTGGCCTTGGCGGGCATCACCGAAATTCCGCCACCCGATCTGTCTTGGGTCAAGGCCGACATCTCCCGCTATGGGCTTTCGCATCCCTTCGCCCTGCTCTGCCCCGGTGGAGCAGCCCACCGTCCCGCCAAACGATGGCCTCATTCGCGTTTCGCCGCCCTGGGCCGTTGGCTGGATGAACGAGGGGTGCAACCGGTTTTGCTGGGCACCGAAAAAGAGGAATCCGAGATCGCCGCCATTCGAGCCGTCTGCCCTCGGGCGGTGGATCTGGCGGGGCGGACCTCCACCTTGGACATCATTGCTTTGGCGCGAGACGGATTGGCCGCCATCGGGAATGATACCGGCCCCATGCATTTGATCGCCGCCGGAGGCTGCCCGTCCTTGGTTCTATTCT
>JAYTWE010000585.1:0-14852 GCA_043744055.1 Magnetospirillum sp. | reverse complement strand
CCAGACCGGGGAGAAGGTCCAGTCCAGAAGCCTTGACGGCTGAAGCCGCATTATGAGCCTAACCCCAACAAACCCCGAGTCTCTGCTTTCGGGCATGTTGGGGAACCATGTCACCAGCCTGTAAGGGATGAACGGCATCAGGCACCCCAGGCACGCCCTTCGAAGACCGCAGAGGTAACCCAGCCTCACCCACGATTTCTGACAGGGTGGCAGTTGTGTGGCTGGTCACACCCCAGGATAATCCAGCAACTCCATGACGGGCTTCAGCGTCTCCATCCGGGCCTGATCGGACGCATAGGTCCCAAAGGTGATGTTGCCATGTTCATGCCCCAGGATATCGGCGGCAAGAGCCTCCTCCACCCGAGCGCTCTTGAACATGGTGGCCACCGTGTGGCGGATCGAATGGAAGACGTGCTGTGGGCCGAACCCAGCTTCATCCTTCAGCCGACCAAACCGCTTGCCGATGGCGTTGGAACGGTCCAGGTACTTGTTGGTGGATAGGCCCGCCATGACATATTCATCCTTGGCCTTACGGCTGGCCTCGACCAAGCGGGCCATGGTGGGAGCCAGCTTGGAATGGATGGGAACCCGACGCCATCCCGCCTTGGACTTGGCGTCAACCACCTCGAAGAACCCCTCCCCCACATTCTCCACCTTGAGGGCACACAGCTCCTCCAGCCGTGCCCCGGTCCACATCCCCAGGCGGATCAGATCGGCAAGCTGGGGAGGCCCCTTTTCCTCGGCAGCACGAAGAAGATCAGCGACCTCCTTGGGGCTGAAGGCCCGGCGTTCATCCCTGACAGCTGACTTGCTGGATTCCTTGGGGAGGGTCAACCTCTCGAAGGGAAGGCTATCCTCGGGCACCACCTCAATGGAGCCAAGATAGGTCCAGTAGCCCCGAACCTCGGACAAGGCCCGACGCACCGTAGCCGCCTTCTTGCCCTGGTCGGAAACCAGAGCATTGACCCAGCGCTGAACGCCCCTGCGGTTCACGTCCTGGAGGTAAGGAAAGGTCTCCGCGAATTTCAGAACCGTGGACCTTTTCATGTCCTTGGACTTGGCCTCGTTGGACAAGGTGGCAAGCCACTCGTCCAGATGCTCCTCCATCTTCACCAGCTTGCCGGTGGCGATGGCATGGAAGCGGAGGGCCTCATCCACCTCGGGAAGGTCCATGGCCCCAGGCTCCTGCTCATCACCGTAGCCAGCCTTTGACAGCGCCCGGTCAATCTTCTGTTGGGACTCATGGGCGATCATATCCAGGACCATCTCTCGATGTTCCTCAGGGGTGCCCCTCAGAGTCTTGCGCCAGAAGGCGGCATCCTGTTCAAGGTGGTCTCGGGTTCCCTTTCGGGCTTGCTCGATCTCGGACAGCCACTGTATCTCCAGAGGGACGGCCCTCCGCTCGGCAGTCTTCTTATCCTCGGTCTGAAGCGTCTGGGTGAAGCGGACCTTTCCGCCGAAGGCTGCACGGACATCCTCGGGAAGATCATGGAAGGCATACCAGACGCGGCGGCGTTGCTGGAGATACATGGCTTGGGAGACTCCTTCCCACCAACGTTTTCCACCAACGAATATTTCTGTATGCCTTGGAAATCAAGGCTTCTGCGGCTTACGACTTTTCATTCATAGTCTCCCCGTGGGGACGCCAACGCAACTTTTCCAATAAAATCAATGACTTAACAACCGCCAAAAGCGGTTTTGCACCCAGGTTCGGGGCTTCAGGGCTCGCCCCCGCTTGATCAAGCTCGGCGGGCATCTGATGTGACCGAAGGAACAGTGCAACATGCTTCGCAGGGACCCGTCTGCAGCCGCCAAGGTGGCGGCGAAGATGGCCCAGCATTCCATGCATGGTGTAGGCCTCGGTCACTTCACCGTTTGGGCCGGAGGACTCGAAGCCACTGCTCCAGATTTTCTGCACCAGCAGGTCAAGACTGCGCCGAGCAGGACTTCCTCTGCGGCCCGCCCAGCGAGCAACTGGACCATCGATACGTCGATTTCCGCCTTGGTCATCAATGCGGCATTGGGCGGATCGAGGAGCACGCCGCCGCCACGGCTGGCCGTCTGACGGATGGAGACTGCACGCAGCTTACGTGGCGTGAGCAAGGCGATGACTACCGCGTGTCGCCTTGCCATCTCCACGGCATTGCCGTTTCGAGACAACCCCTCGGCGAGCATCATTGTTGCTGCGACCTTGGCCGGATCTTTCGGCGGAGCCGACTCATTGGATTCGCATTCGTCGGCCAGAATGAGGTGATTGACCAGTACCGACGCGGCGTTTGGATCAGGACGTGGCTTTGTCGATGACTTCATGTTGCTCTCCACCGAGTTCAAAAGGTATCGAGGCAGGAACCCTGCCCCTACGCGGCGTTCTTCAGGACGCTCTTGTTGGTCCAGCTCAACCGGCTGTCGAGGTCACCCAGCCCGCGCAGCCGGGCCTCCAGGCGGGCATTGGCGCAGCACTCATCCCACCGGATTTGCAACAAGCCGGGATCGGCGGTGTCCAGCAGACCCAGGGCGCGACGGCGAACGGGATTGACCTCATCGCCCAGACTGACCCAGCGGTGCCCGGCACTGCCATGGGCGCCCAAGGCCAGCCCCAGCCACTGCACCGTGATCCTGGTATCGGAGACGGTCTGCAGACGATCCAGATACTCGGCTGGAGATGGCGCGATGAGCTGGGGCGAGTGGCCGGGATGCGCCACCATCCAGCGGATCAGCAGCGCATGCCCGGGATGGCAGGGCATCTGCGGGCACTCGCGGGCATCGCGCATGATCTTACCCCAGCGGCAGGGCGTCACCCCCAGCATGGGGGCAACGCTGGCCAAGATCGAGCGCGTGCTGATCGAGGCCGGGTTGGAGCTCATCCCGGAAAATGGCGGCGGCGGCGGGGTGCGGTTCAGGACACCGGCGAAGCGGGAGGGTTAGCGAGAAGATCGCCCATGGGCTTACGGGCGACGGGCCGCCGTAGCCAAACGCTGGAATCTCGGGTCGCGGGCCAGAGACGGCGCTGTGGTTTCGATCTGGTCCAGAGCCTTCCCCAGTTCATGGGGAATCACCGAACCTTCGGCGCGACCGATGGTGAGATCGAGAAGCCTCAGGAAGGCTTCGGCTTTCTGCTGGTCGTCGATCATGGCGAGCTTGGCCTCGCCATCGTCATCGCCGTACAAGCCATAGTCGTGCATCGACCAGCATTTGAAGGGGATGAGGAAGCGCTCGACCACATCCACCGCCTCGGCAAAGGCTCCACGCACGGCTGCCGGGAGGTCGGCAAAGGCCTTGCTGATCCCAGGCGTTGCCAAAGAACGCTCCTGCGGCCAGACCTCTTGGAGGAACGGCCGAACCGCCAACCGAAACAATTCTTCGGGTGACGGCCTTTCTTTCTCCGAATCTTTTGACGCGAATGCGTCCCGGATAAAGCGGGTAACCGAGTCGGCGGCATACCCCCGCACCTCGTCATCCAGGAGGCGAATGGTCTGTTGGACACGAGCACGCCCCACTTTGGGCTCCCGCTTGTCCCAATAGGCGTAGAGACATTCCACCACCAAATTGAGGACCAGAACTTCCCGCACCTCTCGGCTGATCCTTGGATTAGTGGCATGATCCGCCATCCGGTCACCGATTAGCGCCAGTTCCTCAACCGAGCGAACTTTCCGAGCCACGGCGTCCCAAAGGAATTGGGCCTCAACCGAGTCTTCCGATAGCGGACCTACAAGAAGGGTCTCCGCCCACTCTGGATCGGCCAACAGAAAATATCCCAGATGCTCAATCAGACGGTGGCGAACAATCAATCCGGCCTGTCCCGTGGCGCCCATCATGGCGTCACGCATGTGCCTTAGTTCCCCGTCGGTCTCAAACGGATGATCGCCTGGGTGGACTGTCGGACAGGCTTCCAGGAACACACCAACCAGCTTGCCGACGGTAGAGTTCAGTACCTCCCCTCTGTCGGGAACGTCATTCCGGTCTGTCTCGGAGGAGGGGCGCGGAGGAACTTTCTCACGAGGTCGATTGGTGGCTTCGACGGCAAGAGGCCATAGCTTCTGCCAGACCGCAGTCCAACCATCAATGCTGGGTAAGAGGCGCTCCCAGGACCACATCCAACTGCAGATCGCGTCGATAGAGTTGCAGGCAGTTTCACTAGGAAGTTTCTCAAGCAGGGCCAGCACCCGGACGCCTTCGTCGGTCGGCCCAGGTTGATCCCCTGCCGGCTTTGGGCTATGCGCCCAGCCAAATATCTTCCAGACTCTGGGAAATGCCCCTCCACCATCCTCTGCACATTCAAGGTCAGACAGGATCAAAGAGGCATTGCCGCCGTCCCGAATCCAGGCTCCGGCTCCGTCACATGGATCATCGTCCCAATCCCGAGACACAATGCCAAGGGCAGACTCAAGCTCCTCCAATCTTTCCAATCCGGAGAGATTGTCGAATTGTTGATTGGGAGTATGCCGCCTGGATCGCACTCGAGGCGCGTCAGGAAATCCCTCATCAATACGGGTCATCCCATCCAGATCGGGAAACCGGTCGATTTGCGATTGAAGCCAGACCGCCCCCCTGGTGGGCAAGGTTCCCCCGGCAACCTCGATCCGCCGTAACTCTCGAATCGCTCCATAGGTTCGGGCCTCTTCAACACGGCCAGCATCCTCTTTGGAGGACCAATAACTCCGGGGTGGACGCTTGAGTATGCGCGCCACCAGCTTGTTCTGAACCGGTTGAGAAAACTCATGGAATCTTCGCGCCCGCAATTCGGCAATTTCGGGAAAGGCGTGAACATTCCAGAATTGCCGATCATCGAGGGACAATAGCCACGCCGCCACCTCTTCGTCCGCCATCACCCGTGGATTCCGTGACAGAGCCGCCCATAGCCGCAGATGGATGGGGGAGGCTTTCAGTCGCCAAACCTGCAAAATCCGAGTTGCGGCCGCCATATCCAAATCGACGAGACGGGCGGCCGCCGCGTGAAGGAGTTTGACGGATGGCGCGATGCCATCACGGAACGCATCTGGTTCATCACATCCGGGGGGGCGATCACTGGCGGAAACAAAGTAGGCCCGGTGCAGTTCTCCCAGCCGCCAATTTTGCAGCCAAGCTTCCCCACCAACGCGTCGGACGGCATCCAGGCCATAATCAACCGCGTTATCAAGCGCCAAGGCCAGCGCGATAAGGAACGGAGCTTCGGTGATACCATTCAGCCCCAGTTCATTTGGGTCGAGGCATTTTCCGCTGGTCAGGGAGGCAAAGACCAGATCATCAGGGACTTTGGGACGCTTCCGAGCAGATGGAGTTCCTCCAACCCCCCGTAACGTAATCTTCAATTTGGGTGCAACACATTCGGTTATGGCCGTGATCAGGGTCCCGGAGCGGTCGCCCTGCTTTAGGCGCATCTTGGCCCGGAGATCGTCGACGGAGTGCTCGCTTGTTGTGAGTGGGTTTTCCCAGCTTTCCTCGATCAATCGCCAGGTGGTCAGCCATGGCTCCGCCAGTTTCTGGTCCCCGGGATATTCCAGCAGATCAAGGATCGCCCGGCGCTGGATACGGGCACCGGCCCCCAGCTTCAGCGCCCATTCAATGGTTTCCCGTTGGGCCAGCCGACCATTCAAGAAGCCTCGCGCCGCCGTAAGGGCAGATAGCTCATGCTCTCCGACGACGATGAAAGACCGGCTCATTCGCGTCCCTCCCGTTCCGTCGCGATCTTGATGATCGCGTCAAGCCAGCCGAGATCGGCCTTCTGCGCGGAGATGGACACCGAAAATTTCGCTCTTTCGCTCGGATTGCTCCGCCGGATGAGAAAATCGAATAGATCGCGGTCGCTGTCGGTGGAGGCATCCCTCTTGATCTTGACGATCCGTTTCACCTCCGCAGCCACCCGCTTGGCATTGCCTGGAGTGGGGGCCAGTTCGGCCCACCGCTGCAAGGTGTCGCGCAGGATGGAATGATCCTGGTCGGGGGTATTATAGAGAATGGGCGTAATGCCGCGCTCCCGCCAATCCGCCAGAGCAGCCCCGTCCGATTCAGAGGCAGGGACGAAGGTGAAGCGTGTCTTGAGGTCGCTGAAGCGCATCCCGTCGGCGGCAACCGCATTGAGGAGATAGCGCATGGGCGGGTCGTTGGCGCTGTAGCCGACCAGAACAATGTGATACAGCCGCGCCGCATCATAGATGAAGTCGGGAATAACCCGGCGCCGCAGGTAGAATTCTCCGAAATCCCTGTGGGTGACGATCAGATCCGATTGCCGATCCGGGTTGCGATCCAGGGCGCCATGGATATGCAGAATTCCGGAGAAGTCATTCCGAAGTCCTGGCCTTGGCATGCCGCCGAGACCGTAGCTCTGCAGCTTTTGCCCGAGACGTTTGGCGGCGTCTTCGAACAGAAGATCAAAGTTGGTGGTGGCGATGGCTACCACGCCACCACGATCAGACAGACGCATCAGCGCCCGGTGGATCGGTGCAGGCTGCAGTCCCTCGGGCCGAAGGTCCTTGGCTACCGCGTCTCGAACTTTCCAGATGCGCCGGTCGGGGGAGTGACCATCGATCCGGCGCTCCAGCATCCCGAGGACCACGTCATAATCACCTGCAATAAACCGCCGGACCTCGGCGATCTGTTCGTCGTTCAGTCCCGCCGAGTCAAAACTCCACTTACCGCAAGCGGTGGGCGGGATACTTAAGAGAAGCGCGTAAACAGGGGGATCAAGGCGTTTATATACCTTCAGCACGAGACCCCGGAAATCAGGAAGACCGGCTTGGCGCGAGACGCCAGCCCCGGCCAGGAACAGCACTTGGCCACGGGCATGGGCCAGGAGCAGCTGTTCGGGGATGGCGGCAAGCCCAGGCCCCAGGGAAACAACCCTATCCTCGGAACCGCTGCCCACGACCTCGTACACAACTCCTCCCCTTCCATCAGCATTTATACTGTTCGGGCCTAACCTTAACCAGGAAAACTCTGATGCGGCACGGAATGATCGCGGTTCCGGCATGGAGGGCCGCGGCGATCCCTCTAAAGCCCCTAAAGCGTGTTTTTAGTTTGACGGAGGCGACCAAATGCAGAAACTGAATAGCGAACCGGGATAATCTTTGGGAGTCGGCGCTTGCCCCTTTTTGGCCACCTGGACGATTCGGCCTTCCTGATTTTCAGCCGTGGGAACCGCCACCTCTATGCCGAAGCCCTCCTGGTGGTCTTCCGCCAGTTCTTCAGCGGCAGTCGCGTGACCATTCCCTTGCGCGAGGATGTGGTCGAGACCTTGGTTCGGCTGGTCCGGCAACGTCCTGAATTGTGGCAAGAGGCAGAGGATCTTGAGGAGGCGCCTTCCGGCAAGGGGCGTAAGGCACTCCCGCAGCCCACCGACGAAATCGCCCGCAAGGCGCAGCATGTTTATGGGCGGCTACTCCGCTGCGGTTGGATGGAAGAGGAACCGCACGGCTTTAATGCGGTGGTGGAGATGCCGCCGGCGGCCATGGCTCTGGCCGATCAATTCGATGCCATCGAGCGCGGCCTGCCCCAGTTGTTCGGCGGCGTGGTGGTGGATGTCAAGACCAGCCTGGACGCGATTGGTCTCGACCCTTCGGCCAATGCCCTCGGCCTTCCCGAAGCCGCCGCCAACGCCATCCGCTTCACCCGGCGCCTGCGGGCGATCCTGTCATCGCTGCGTGCCGTACAGCGGGCCATCATGGCCAGTCCGGACCTGAAGACCCGCCTGGATACCTTTTTCGAGGACTTCATCGGGCGCATTCTCATCGCCGATTACAAGGCCACCTTCTCCTATGCCCAGCATCCGTTGCGTTTTCGGGCTGGGGTGGCGCGCATGGCTCGGTCGCATGCCGCCAATTCCTCCCTGGTGGAGGATATTGCCCAGGCTTATGTGAGGAACGGCGTTTGCCCGGATATGGACGCGGCGGCACGTGAGGTGTTCAGTCATCTCAATACCATCGCCGAAATCTTCGAGAGCATGCCGGGAGACTTGATCCATGTACGAGCTGGTGAATGTGGGCCTCATCGACTGGTTCCTGCTGGGGCGCCAGGACATTCCGCTGCGGGGAGCCATTGGCGTCTACGGCGAGAACCGCTCCGGCAAGTCCACCCTTCTCGACGCGGTCCAGACGGCCATGCTGTCCAACGACAAGAATGCCCTGCAGCTGAACGCCGCCGCCAATCCCGAAAAGAAGCGCAAGAACCGCCGCAACGTCCACAGCTATTGCCTGGGACGCCTGGGTGGGTTTGGCGAGAAGCCCATCAGGGAGGTGGCGCGGTCACACATTGCCCTGGCCTATGGCGATTCCATCAGCGGTAAGCGGTTCTCGACCGGCCTTATTCTCGAGGCGCGAGACTCCGAAACCAAGGAAGAGACGGCGGCCCGATGGCTGGTCATCGGCCTCAAGGTGGAGACCTCCGACCTCGTCAAGGCGACGCCGGACGGCGATCTGGCCCGGACTTGGCTTGAGTTGGAAGAGCATCTGGAATCGCGATGCGCTGCCGAGGGGGGAGAACTGCGCTTCTATATGAGCGCGGCGGAGCATATGGGCGACCTGCTGCATTTGAGTTCGCAATCGGGCCAGCATGGTGGCGTCGACCAATTCCGTCGGGCTTTCGCCAATGCGGTCAGTTTCGAAACCATTGAGGATGAGAGCCAATTCGTCCGCACCTATGTGCTGGACCGCGACAACATCTCCATCCGGGGGTTGCGCGAATCCATGCGCAATTACCGCGAGATCGCCGAGACCATCCGCAAGCTGCTGGACCAGATCGAAGCCCTGAACGCCATTCTGGACGCGGCTCAGCACCATGCCACCCTCGCTGAGGAGAAGTTCCACCGCGAATGGATGGGCCGACGTGCCCGTGTGCTGATCTTGCTGCGCGATGTCAGGCGGCACCGCAAGGCGTTGCGCCGGGCTCAGGCCGATGTGGCACGCCTCAAGCGCATCATCGAGCTTCGTGAGCAACAGATGCTCGACCTCCGCGAGGAAAAGCAAGGGCTGGAGCGTTCCATGCTCAGCAGCTCGGTTGCCGCCGACCTGACGCGGGTCAAACTGGAAATCTCCAAGTGTAAGGAAAAGCTGGGTCAGGTCCTTTCCCCCATCCAGCAGTGGGAGGTCGCCGTCACGCGGTCAGTCTCGGTCCTGGGTCAGAAGGGGCCAGCCTTCGACAAGCTGCGGGAGCTTTTTCCCGCCCTGTTGTCGGGCTTGTCCACGATCCAACGATTATGCGGCTCCGACCGTCTGCCACTCTGGCCCGCCGATGCGGAGGCCATGGCCCACGCCATGGATCAACTGCCGAACCTGGATAAGGTCTGCCGCACTCTGGGCGATCATGCCGATGATCTGCTCAAGGAATTGGGTGATCGGGAGATCGAAGAATTGCGCGCCCGTATGGAGGGTATCGACAAATCCGGTTCGGCCATTTCCGGCCAAACCCCCGCCTTCCTGATGGAGTTGGAGAACCAGGGGTTCCGGCCAAAGCTTCTCTGTGCCGAAATCGAGGTTCTCGATCCCGAATGGCGCGATGCCGCCGAGGCTGTGCTGGCCCGTGACCGGGAGGCCGTCATCCTGCCGCCGGATCAGGCCCGCCGTGCCGCCGCTATCCTGCGCGAGAACCGCCACACCAAGCGCTTTCGCGGCTGCCGGGTGGTCAACACCACCAAGTTGGAGAAGGAGAATATTCGCTCCGGCACCCTGGCCTCGGTCCTGCGGGCTAAGGACCCACTGGCCGCCGCTTTCCTGGTTCAACGTGTCGGCAATGTGCGTCTGGTGGAGACCGAAGCCGAACTGCATGCCGGTGGGCGGGCGGTCACCAAGGATTGCGCCTATTGCGACGGGCTGGTCACCGAAATCCGCCATGTGGAGGAACGTAAGATCGGTGCCGATGCCACCGGCTTGATCCGCAGGGAAGTGGAGGGACGCCTCAGGATGCTCCTGGATGACAAGGCGGAGACGGAATCGCTGGTCAAAGGATTGCGCGGGCTGGCGGATCGGTTGATGCCTTTGGCCACAGCCAAGGCTCAACCGGCGGGGCTGGTGGATGCGGTCATGGCTTATCGCGATGCGCTAAAGCAGATCGGCGGGCTGGAAACCCAAGCCAAATTGCTGCAGGACCATGTGGAACCGGAGATTTCCGCTCGCCTTGACCAGATCCAGGGCGATCTGGATGCGGTGATGCTCGAGCTCAATGGTGATCCCGATGGTGAGGATCTGGAAAGTCGTCGAGGGGCAAAGTTATCGTACGAAGAAGCCTTGCGGGCGGAAGGCATAGCGACAAGGGAGTGCAATTCCGCCTATCCGGAATTGGTGATGGCCTTGAATTCCTACCGTGACGGACGAGGCAAGGTTCTGTTCGGCCGTGCCATGTCCGACTGGAAAGCGGAACGCGGGCGTTTTCGCGGAGCCCTGCCGCCCCTGGCCCGCGCGTGTGAAGATCGCCTAGCCGCTTTGGCCGAGGAAATTCCGCGTGCCAATAAATCCGTCTTCAGCCTACTTTTCGAATTCCGCCGTACCAGCGAGCGCAATTTGGCCTTCCATATGGACTCATCCATCGGCGGCGATATCGTCCCCTGGGCAACCAAATTGCGGGACGATATCGCCGGTAAGGACCTTGCCCAACACCAGAACCGGGCGGAAGAAGCGGTCGAGGAGGCCCAGAAGCTGCTGAAGGGTAACTTCATCAATATGCTTCGTGACCGGTTCGAGCGGGTGACCTCTTCCATTTCCCGACTCAACGACGTGCTGCGCTTCCACGCCTTCCACAACGAGCGCTATCGCTTCGAGGTCGAGCCCGACGCCGATTTCGGCGAGCTGATCGATCTGGTCACGGCGGCATCCACTGACGAAACGGTATTGCTGCCGCTGTTCGGTGGGGCCGAGTTCGAGGCGTCTCTGCATACGGAAAGCCTCAAACTGATCGAGGCCATCCTCATGGAGGATGACCTGGAATATTCGCGCTACGAGGATTACCGGAACTATTTCCGCTTCAACCTGATCATGACCGATATCGAGACCGGCAAGCCCACCACCTTCGCCCATCGCCTGGGCGTCGGATCGGGGGCCGAAAAGCAGGTGCCGTTCTATGTCGCCATGGGCGCGGCCCTGGCGGGCGCTTATCACAATGGCAATTACCACAAGTCCAAGCCCGGTGGCCTGGGGCTGGCGCTGTTCGATGAGGCCTTCATGAAGATGGACCCCAAGAACCAGCGCGAAGTCCTGCATTTCTACCGCGAGATCGGCCTACAGCCCGTCCTTGCCGGTCCCAGGGGCGGCAAGCTCTTCATCCAAAAGCACATGGACACCATGGTAAAGGTGGCGCGCCCCAGCTATCGGCGCATGGCGCTGACCATCACCCATCCGGGACAGGCCTTGAAGGACGCTTTGCTGAAAGAGGACCCCAATGAGTGGCCGCGCGAGGCATTGGAACAGGCCTACGCGGTCGCCAGGCCATAAGGGATGGCCAGATTTCTCGTCGCCACGGCCGAGCAGGCCTTCGAGCATTTTATCGTTGCCCATGCGCGGCAAGCCGATCGCTCGCGTCCGGTCTACGCCTATCCCGATTATGGCGCCATGCGCAATGATGCCGCCTGCAAGGCGTTCAACCGACGCCTGGAGGATGCGGAAGCCATGGGCGCCATCCAACTGAAGTGGCAACGCCACGGCCAGTATTTGGAATGGATACGCCTTGCCGATTTGTCGGCTCTTTACGCTTTTCTTGGCCGCAATCCACCCGGAGCGGACGAGCTATCGCCCCTGGCTGCGGCAATCCTTGACCTTGCCTGTCCGACCTCTGGCGAGGAACGCACCGGTTGGATGGAGATCGCCACCGCCCTTGATGGTGACTGGCCGATGCCCATGGCCGGGGCGCTGGTCGCCGAACTCAAGCGCATCCGATCCGAACCACCGGACCGCCCCGCGTTCATCATCGCCGCCTCAGGTCCGCTCGCCTCATCCAAATTGCTCGACCGCTTGCCCAGGGCGGCACTGCGCCGTATTGAAGTACCCATCGACGCCTATCCGCCCCCACCCATGGTGCTGCTCACCGCCGGAGCCGCCAGGCCAGAGGCGGTTGTGCTGGTGGAAAACCCCCGGGCCTTCGAGCAGGCCTTCGCCGCGACCAGGGACCTCCCGGTCGCCTGGGTCTCGACCCATGGCCTCGTCGTCACCTCCCTCGCCGATGGCTTGCGCAACCGGCATTACGGCGCTCCGGTCGATGGCGCCCCGCCGCCCCTCGGCAGGCTGCTGGCCATGGAGCGGCTGTTCTATTGGGGGGACCTGGACCAAGCCGGATTGATGATCTTTCTCGAAGCCCGTAAGCGTCTGCCGCACCTGTGTCTGAGCGCGCTTTATCGGCCCATGCTGGACCTGCTCACGCAAGGAGGAGGTCACCCCTATGTGAACGTCACCGATAAGGCTGGGCAAAGGCCCTGTCATACAGACGATGCGCTTGTCTCATCTCTGCTGTGCGTCTGTTCTGGACGAGCGGTTGATCAGGAATTCGTCACCCAAGCACAGATCCGCGACAACTGCCTGAGCGTGCTGACCTCCATCGACTGTGATGCGTGCGGCAGCGCCGGGCGCGGCACTACATCGGCATGACCTCGATATGGTCAGCCCTGGGATCGCCTTGAAGTTCAATGATCTTCAGGAAGTCCTTGTCCAGCAGCGCGAACTTCTCGTGAATGTGGCGCGCCAAGGTGCGGCTGGCGGTGGTCAGAACCAGATGTATGTCGGGCTGAGACAGAACGATGGCCCTTAGGATATCCAGCATGGCCACGCGGTTCAGGTCATCCAAATGAACGAATGGTTCGTCAAGAAAGAAGCTTCCCTTAAGGCCGCAGGCGCGCGCCAGGAAAATGGCCAGGGCTAAATCCTGACGCTGGCCCTGGCTGAAATTGGCTGTTGCCAATGGCTTACCATCGATCTCTCCGAACCATAGCGAGGGGTCGACCCCATCGCCGGAGCAGATGGCATCGAAGACATGGTTGGCGTGCATACGCCCGAAAAGGCTTTCGACGGCCGGTAACAGAGCGCTCATTTGCTCCCGGACGAAATTGTCGCGGTGGGCCGCCAGCTTCTTCTGAAATTGGATGGCCGTGTCTCGTCTCGTCTCAAACTGGGCCGCCCTTGTCGTCGCCTGCTCCACCTTCTGTTGGCATTCCTCCAGTCTGGCCATGGTACGTCCATGGGCCAGACTGGCCTTGGCGCCTTCCAGGTGAAGCAGAGCCCTGGCCAGTTTTTCCCGCTCCGTTGCGAAATTGACGGCCACGACGGCCAAGTCGTTGGAAGTCGCATTGGCGAGGGTCACCGTCTCGAAATTCCTGGAAAATTCGTCCACGAAAATCTGGATGGACGTCATTTCTTCGGCAATCCTAACGGCTGATTTGGCTCGGGATACCTCGACTTGCTGCAGCCGCCGTAACAAACGGGTCGCCCGGTCATTTCGCGAGCGAATTCGAGCCAAAGACGTCGTCTGGAACGCGGTTTCGGCCCCCAACCGTCCAAGATAGCTATCCACCTGCTTTGCCAAGGGAGTGTCGGCGGCTGCAAAGAACCCCACTAGGTCGGCCGTCATCTGGAAATCCTGGCGCCATTGCGTCCGGTCTGCCCAGGACTTTCCTAGCTCAGCTTCTTTCCGCCAGTTCTCGGGATCATCTGACAGGCCGAGTTGGGTGGCGCGGCCGGTGATGGCCAAAATGATGCGTCCTGCCTCTTCCCAACGGCGTTGGAGGTCCCAACCGATCCGCAGGCGCTGCAACTTGGCTTCGTGTTGCCTTAAATCCTCGCCAATTGTTGCCACATCCTTTTCAAGAGCGCCGATGGCAGGGTCGGTTTTCAGCAGCATTGCGGTGATGGCATGGCGAAGGGTTTCGCTCTCCTGCCAGTCATGGCCACAGAGAGGACAGTCACGACGCTCCAAATCCACCTGTTTCAAAAGGGAGAGACCAGCAGAACGGAGGGTGCCCAGCGGTCCAGCAACGCGGGCGAGACGGTCTTCTGCCTCCTGTCGATTCGCTTGCATATGTTGAACTTGATGGGTAAGGGCGTCGATTTCAGCTTCGGACACCCCGTCAGCCTGGAAGGCTTCTTGACTCTCGATCTCGCGGCGAATGCGGCGGGCATCGAAAACAGCCTCCGCCTGGGCGGAAAGAGCCTCGACGGTATGTTTTCGGTCACGCTCCAAGCGGAAGGCATTGTTGGCAAGCAAGGCATCAATGTCGGAAAGCCTGACGTCAGCTTGAAAGCCAAGTGACATCCCGTTGTGCCAAGCCTCTGCCAGCTCTTGCATCCATTCATGTGTATCATGAAGGGCAAGCTTTGCCTCGAGTTCGGCTTTGGACAGCTGTTGGAGGATGGCCTCCACTCGTCCTTGCCATTGCCGAGCCCAGACTTCGGTTTGCCGCGTCTTGTTGAGGTCACGCTCAAGGGATTGTCGGCGCTTCGTGTCTTCCGTCATTCGGGATGCATTGGCACGGACGAAAGCCAAGGCATTCTCTCGGGTCTGGATGTGTACGAGGCTTTGCGCATGCCGGGTCGCCAGTTCGTCCAGGGAGTGATCAACCGGCGTTGACGGTTTGAAATTAGCGAAGCCCAGGCATTCGGCGGCCAGCGCCAACTCCGTTTCCGCCACCGGGCTGGGCTTGGCGATCTGGCGCCGAAGGCGTTCCAGTTCGGAGGTCAGACCGACGAGTTCTTTTGCTGCTTGGGACGCAGGGGGGTTGATCTCACGAAGATAACGCTTCAATTTCTGGATGGTGGCTTCCTGATCCTCGACCCCGAATAGGTCGGCAAAGACTCGGCGACGGGCGTCCGAGGCTTCCGGATCGCTGTCCAGCAGCACTCCCAGATCATGGCCGAGCAGCAGTCGGGTCCCGCGCAGCCATTGCCGCC
>JAYTWE010000584.1:0-5037 GCA_043744055.1 Magnetospirillum sp. | reverse complement strand
AGGAAGCCATGTCTCCGGCGCTTTGCTGCTGACTCTGGGCAGCTTGATCTTCACCGTGATGAGTCTGGCGGTGATCCGCCGTCAACTGGAAGTCTTCACCGTTGTACTGGGACTGGGCGGCCTGACCTGGCTGATGGGCAATCTGGTCTGGTTGGGTAAGGCAGAGATGGCCCATGCGGTGCCGCTTTGGGCCGGGTTCCTGGTCCTGACCATTGCGGGAGAGCGATTGGAGCTGTCACGCTTTCTACCGCCCTGGCGCTGGCGCACTCCCACCTTGCTCCCGGTCTTGGCCCTGCTGCTGGCCGGTACCGCAGGACTCACATCGACTTGGACCCTGTTCGGCCTGGGACTGGTGTCTCTGACCTTGTGGTGTCTCAGGAACGACGTGGCGCGGCGCACCATCCGCCAGCCGGGGCTTACCCGCTATGTGGCCGTCTGTCTGTTGTCGGGTTATGCCTGGGCCGCACTCTCTGGTCTGTTGATGCTGGGCCTAAGCTTGAGCGAAGGCGGCATGAGAACCGATGCGGCCTTCCACAGCCTGTTCGTCGGCTTTGTCTTTTCCATGGTCTTTGGCCATGCTCCGGTCATTCTTCCCGCCGTTCTTAGGGTCGCGGTGCCCTATAAAGCCTATTTTTACGGCCCCCTGGCCTTGCTCCATGCCTCCCTGGCCCTGCGGCTGGCGGGCGACCTGGCGGAAATCCATACCCTCCGCCAATGGGGAGGGCTGGCCAATGCCGCCGCCATCGTCATCTTCATCCTCACCATGCTGGTCACGGTGATCCGGGCAAGAAAGTAACCTACTTCCTCGGCTTGATCCGCGCCGTGGGTTCGGCCTGCATAGGGTCATCCGGCCACCAATGCTTGGGGTACTGGCCTTTAAGATCGCTCTTCACCTCGCGATAGGTGTTGGCCCAAAAACTGGCGAGATCGCGAGTGACCTGAACGGGTCGGCGCGCCGGTGACAGCAGGTGCAACAGCAGCGGCACCCGGCCCTGATTGATGCGCGGCGTCTGGGCGCAGCCGAACATCTCTTGCAGCCTGACCGCCAGAACCGGCGTCTCACCGCAATAGTCGATGGGAATACGCGAGCCCGACGGCACATCCACATGCGTGGGAGCCAGATCATCCAGGCGACGGCGCTGTTCCCAGCTCAACAGCCCCCCCAAAGCCCCAGCCAGATCAAGCCGCGTCAGGTGAGAGCGACGGGTGAACCCGGTCAGATAGGGGAGCAGCCAGTCTTCTAATCCGTCCATCAAGGCCGTATCCGAACAATCGGGCCAGTCCGCATCGGGCTCCTCCGCCCGCACAAAGCCGATCCGCAGACGCAGCTTTTCCAAATCAGGAGTCCAAGGCAGACAACTCAACCCCATGGCCCGGATGCCTTGGGCCATGGCGGCGGCCAGTGCCGAGGGGTCGGCTGACTTTAGCGCCTGATCCTCCAGGGTCAGACTCCACAGCCGCTTTTGCCGCCGCGCCAGCACCAGTTCCTCGCGGGAATCCCATTGGCAGATGGTCACGGTCTCGATCTGATCGGCGAACTGATCCTCGATCTCGGCACGGGTCAGGGGCGCGGCCATAAAGATGCGCGCTTCGCGGCGGTCACCATCCAACTCGGCCAGGGCCAGCCACTCCTCGGCGGCCAAGGGTTCGTGATCGGCGAACAGGGCGCCGCGTCCATTGGCCATGGCATAGCGGGGCTCTCCCCCCGGCCGCCGCCGGGCGATGCGGTCGGGATAGGCGCAAGCCAGCAGCAGACCGGCATCCCGGCTTTCCCCCCGCTGCTCGTCAGCCTTCAGACCCAGGCGCCGCCGCCAGTCCTTGGCCGATTGACGAACCCGCGCCATGGCGCCGCGATCCACCGTAAGACCATGGCGGGCATCCAGCCCTTCGCCCGTGCGCAACGCCTCGATCCGCAAGCGGATATCCCCGTCGCGGTGGCCCCGCCCGGCCCGCAGCACGTCGCGTTCTTCCAACAAAGCGGCAAGATCGCAAGCGAGGCCTCCCAGCCCTTGCTCCCGCCCCTTCAGCACCATATGAGCCAGACGAGGATGAAGAGAAAGACGGGCCATGGCCCGGCCATGACCGGTAATGCGTCCATCCGCGCCCAACGCCCCCAGCTCTCCCAACAACTGGCGGGCCTGAGACAGATGAGGCAGCGGCGGCATATCCAGCCAAGCCAGGGCAGCAGGGTCAACGACTCCCCACTGCGCCAAATCAAGCGCCAACGGAGCCAGATCGGCTTCGGTGATTTCAGGGGCGGTCCAAGGCTGCAAAGCACGATCCTCGGCCTCCGACCACAGCCGATAACACACACCGGCGGCCTGACGTCCGGCGCGGCCACGCCGCTGATCCGCCGCCGCTCGGGATGCCGCCAGGGTGGTCAGCCGGGTCATGCCGGAACCGGGATCAAAACGCGGAACCCGCATCTGCCCCCCATCCACCACCACCCGAACCCCATCAATGGTCAAAGATGTCTCGGCGATGGACGTGGCCAGAACCACCTTACGCCCGCCATCGCGGCAAGGGCGGATGGCTTGATCTTGAGCCTCCTGGCTAAGATCGCCGTAAAGCGGCGCGATCAGAACACCCCGAGCCGCCGGGTGATCGCCCAGCACCGCATCCACCCGGCGGATTTCGCCCGCCCCAGGCAGGAAGACCAGAATGTCGCCCTCATCCTCGCGCAAGGCCAAAACCACCGCCGCCGCCACGTCATCAATGAAGCGGCGGGGTTCGGGTCGGCTCAGGAACCGGGTTTCCACCGGAAAGGCCCGCCCCTCGCTGGTCACGACCGGGACATCTCCCATCAACCGCGCCACCGGGGCGCCATCCAGGGTTGCCGACATCACCAGCAGCTTCAGATCGTCGCGTAGGCTTTGCTGACTCTCCAACGCCAAGGCCAGGCCCAGATCAGCATGAAGGGAACGTTCGTGAAACTCATCGAAGATCACCAGCCCCACCCCAGGCAGCGAGGCGTCATCTTGGAGCATACGAACCAGAATGCCTTCGGTCACCACCTCGATCCGGGTCTTGGGGCCGATCCGGGAATCCATACGGATACGCCAGCCAACCGTTTCCCCCGGCGCTTCCCCCAGGCTGGACGCCATGCGAGTGGCGGCGGCCCGTGCGGCAAGGCGTCGGGGCTCCAGCATGATGATCTTGCCGCCAGCCAGCCAGGGAGCATCCAACAAAGCCAACGGCACGCGCGTGGTCTTGCCCGCACCGGGCGGAGCCTGCAACACCAGCCCGCTTGAATGCTCCAACGCATTTTGAATCTGGGGAAGAATGGGATCGATAGGGAGGTCGGTCATGACACGACTTTTATACTCATAGCCATTATAGGGTCAAAAACCGATTGTGGGGTTGGCTCCTCAGAGATAATGATGGTGTGACTTTTTGTGACCCATTGGGGTCGAACTTTACTTTCTCGGGTTAATTGACTCATGGCAGATCCAATTAAGGACGATCTCGATACAGCGCCAGAAACACTGCTCGATGGTGCATGCTGCGCCGCAGTAGAAGATTTCTACTCTGTCGGCTCCCGAGATTTTATCGGTCGATTTTTAACAAGCTTTATCGAATCCCTCATTATTACCCCGACAGAGCTGGTGTTCTCGTCCAAGTATCAAAAGCGGCTAAACGATTCCGGCCGCATCATGATGAATGCGGTGGACAAGATTGCCACCGCTCAGGCCAGGGCCAGGAATGAAAGCGCCTCCCAGCGCCTGAAAGACCTCAATACCCTCATCAGCGCCGGTATGAAGCGGATGTGGGACGAGGACAAGGAAAGACCCGCCCCCTCCATCACTCCCGAAACCCTCCCCGCCTTTCTTGCCGGACTGAAATCCAGCGGAGCGGAACGCGACTATGCCATTCACCGCGCCGTGGTCGAATATCTGTCCTCGTTCAAAGTCTGGAAGGACAAGATCGCCGCCCTGCTCAAACTGTACGAGCAGGTCAAGGGTAAGGATGAAAGCCGCCTGATCGAATTCATCTTGTCCGAATGCATCAAAAGCGATGCCGCCCTGGACCAGATGTTCGGCCCGTTCGATTCTTTGGAAGAACGCTGCGACGACCTGATCGCCCTGTGGAAAGGGGACTGGAAACCCCGCCCCAAGGCCAATGCCGGTACGGTGACCATCAACGCCATGGTGGCGGAAGGCATCGCCCCCAATATCAAGGCGGCAGCCGAGAATTCCCTGCTGCGCACTTTGGCCAATAAGGACCCCATCCGCTCCGCCGAGCCGGAAGTGGAAGTTCAAGCGCTGTTCGAGCTGTTCAAGCGGTTATGGACCGGCTCGACCCTGATCGGCGGGGCCAAGGCCATGGCTTCGGTGGAACGCCGTCAAGCCCGCTATCTCAGCAAAGAAGCCATCACCGACCTGCTGCGCGAGCGCAAGGTCCTGACCGACCGCTACGCCTTCTTGATGCAGATCAGCGCCGTGGCCATCGGGCAAAGCAACCGCACCACCATCAAGACCTTTATCGACCATTATTTCGGCGACAAGGATTTCGTGCCGCGCATTATCGCGGGCCAGGAAGCCCCGGTTCCCAAACTGCAAACCCTGACCACCATCCACCGCGCCCTGCGGGCGTCATGGCTGTCCGACGGCGACAAAAGCGCCTGCATGACTCAGGTTGAAACCGCCCAGGCGCAGCTCTTAAAAACGTCACGCCTGTTCGAACAGGTGGAAAAGAAAAGCGGCTCCGCTTCGCAAAAGGTGCTCACCCTGCTGGATCTGTGCCGCAAGGGCACCTTCATCGAGGGAGCCCCCATGGCCACTGTCCGCACGATGCTTGGAACCTATCTGCGCGACCCCTCCTTCCTGCCCGACTATCTCGGCGGCGCCTCGGGCGAGGAGAAAGAGCGCAAGATGACCATCTTGACCAAAACCTTGGGCTCCATCGGCATCAACGTTTAGGACGCGCTTCACGTCGCCTTCAGGGCAACGAACCCAGATTTCGAATTGGTTAATTCCATCGTCTTGGCCGGGCTTGTCCCGGCCATCCACGCCCTTCCGTCTGGCAAAATGCTGGTGG